>DATEJD010000246.1:0-4344 GCA_035278325.1 Gemmatimonadales bacterium
TTACCCAAGTCTTGACAATCCGGGCGGGGGGCCATATTCTAGTCGCGCTTCGGTGAACACTAGTGTTTATCTAAAGTCGAGAGCAGTGGTCAGACGGCCGGACGCCCGGGCAGGCGCCGCACCGTGCGTCCGCCGGGCCACCAGGCCCTCCGACGTCTGACCGGCACCCCAAACCCAGGAGCCCACAGATGCCCCCGTCCCTCCCATGCTCAAAGGCAGGCGCACGCGCTCATCACGGTATCGCCTTCATGCACGCGCTCCTCTCGGTCCTTGGCGGCGTCGCGCTGGCGGCCTGCACCGCGTCGGAGGCCAGTGAGCCGGCATCCGTCACGACCTATGGGGCGCCCGTGGCGATGGGCAAGGGAACGGCTCGCGCATACGTCGTGCACGCCAAGGGCGCTCCGGCCGAGATCGGGGTGGCGCTGAGCGAGGCCGCGTTCTCGGGGCTACCGGCCGACGGCGCGGCCGGCGGCGCCCAGATGCCGGACGGGCATCACATGTACATGTACACGCTGCAGATGCCCGATCGGCACTCGACGCCCTACCGGTTCGTCGGCCTGGACTGGAGTCCGGCCGGGCACGTGCCGTCCGGCATCTACGATAAGCCGCACTTCGACTTCCATTTCAATTCGATCTCCGAGGCCGAGCGGAATGCGATCGTTCCCTCGGACCCCGAGTTCGAGGCCAAGGCCGAACGCCGGCCAGCGCCGGACCTCGCGCCTCCGGGCTACCAGAAGCTGCCGGGCGGAGTGCCGCTCATGGGTGCCCACTGGGTAGATCCGACCAGCCCCGAGCTCAACGGCAAGCCGTTCACGCGGACGTTCCTGTACGGGAGCTGGGACGGACAGATGATCTTCGCGGAGCCGATGATCACCAAGGCGTTCCTGGAGACGAGGCCCGATGTTCGCGCACCGATCCCGACGCCCGCGCGGCACGCGGCGACGGGCCATTACCCCACGGAGTATCGGGTGTACTGGAACGAGGCGACGCGGGAGTATCGGGTCGCGCTCACCGGGCTGATCGAGCGGAGCTGAGTCCGGTGGGTCGAGCGGGCAGCGGTGGGGACGGCCGCTATCGGTTGAGCCAGGCCGCCACGAGCGCGCCGAGCGCGAGAAACACGGCGCAGGCGATCCACACCCGCATTTCCGCCCGCTCGGCCGCCGGGTCGGGCTGCCACAGCCGGTCCCGGTTGAGCGCCGTGAAAGCCTCGGCGAAGGCCGGATCACGCATGGCGTAGACGCGGCGCTCCTTGCGGTCGAGCAGGTCAGACACGTCGGGGCTGAAGTCGAAGGCGAGGGTGACGCTGGTCTGCCGCGGCACCATGTAGCGCCGGGTATCCCACAAGGCATGCGCCACCAGGCAGGCGCCGGCGACACCGAACACGAGCGCGAAGGTGCTCACGAAGCTGCCGCTCGGGTCGCCGGATTCGGACGGGCGGATGGTCGTAAGCAGGTAGATGGCAAAGCCGATGGGCAGGACGGCGGGGAGCGACTGGATCAGCAGGCTCCCGATGCGAGCGCGCCAGCGCCTCAGCAGCGAGTCGCGCTCCCGCGCGTCGAGGGCAATGCACGCGTCGCAGTACGGCACTCGCGCGGTGTCGATGCGGTAGCCCCGGTATCGGCTCGAGCGCACCCGGCGGCCGGCCATTCGGCCGAACACCTTGCGGATCGGCAACCGCTCGATCGCCACCGCCCCGCAGTTGGCGCAGCGGCTGGGGAAGCTCAAGGAGCGGAGCTTCCCGGTGAGCTCCACGCGGTGCGGGTGGGGCACCAGGAGGCCGTCGAGCGGCGTCGGGTCGGCTGGCGCGGCGGTCACGTCGCGGCCGCCTTGCGCCGGCCGCGGATCCGCCAGGCCAGTCCGGCGGCGACCCCGATGGCGGGGAGCCCGAGCGTCGGCAACACGAAGTGGAACCGATTGCGCTGGCGGAACGTGCGGGTGCCGTCGACCAGCATGGCCTCGCGCGGGGCGGCGGGCTGATACCGGATCGGCAGCTCGACACCCGGTCCGAGCGACGGGACGGAGCCCGCGTCCACTTCGTCCACCGCCAGCACCGAGTCGGAGCCGCCGGCGGGAACGAACCGGAGCTGCACCACCTGGTACGGCACCCTGAGCCGCTCAGGATGGGAGCTGCTCCTCGACCGGCGGCTACTCCGCGGAGGACTCTCGGTCACTTCCGAGATGCCAGCCACCCGCGCGGTCGCCTTCGTACCCTCGGCCACCCTGGGCGGCCGTACAGGAAACAGAAACAGCACCCCCGCGGCCAGCCAGACGGCGCCGACACCCACCACGAGCACCGACGAAACCTGGGCCGCCAAGACGAGCGCCACGGTGCCCACTATGACCCAGTCGAGTAGCGGGCTCGATCCGAACTCGCGCACGGCTTCCCAGGTGACCTGGCGTGTCGTGCGGCCGGCCAGGCGCGCGAAGATCGGACAGCAGGGGAAGTACCGGATGCTGACGCGATCTCCAGCGTGGTACGACTGGAACTCCACCGAGTCCACCCGCACCGAGGCCTGGAGGCCGGAGGCGGCCAGGCGGGGGAAGTCCACCACGAGGAAGCGGCGACTGGACCAGCCTCCGGTGGGCTCGTTGTCGACGTGAATCTCCTCGCGCTTGCCGGTCACAGTGGCGGTGGCGGTTTCGCCGTGCGCGTCGAGCCAGAGCGAGGCCGCGAGGAGCGGTACCGCCAGCAGCGCCACATAGAGGAATATCCGGAACAGCGATCGCACGGCACCAGCTCAGCGGGCGATCAGCTTGAGCACGGCCACCATCGCGTCCTTCTGGTCCCCGATGGTGTTGAACCCCATGTACTCCATCCTCGCGTGGTACACGTGCGTCCCCACCACGGCCGCCGCCTCACTGAGTGAGTTCGAGCCATAGGCCCACCCGCCGCTGCCCAGGTCGAGCCGGTCGGCCTCGGCGTCTATGCCCTTCATGCCCTTGGCCGCGCGCTTGAGGTCGCCGAACACCGAGTCCGCCTTCGAGGCCGGCTGGCCGGTGAGCTCGACGAAGTTGCCGCGATAGCGGCCGGTCATCTCGTACTGGCACGCGATCCAGCGGTCCGGGGTCACGCCGATCGACGTAGAGAAGGTGACCTCGAACCCTGCGGCGGCGCTGAGCTCGGCCACCGACGGGCAGAACGAAGTCGCTTTGCCCGCCGGCTTGCCTCCGGTCGAGGTCTCGCCCGAGGCGCGGTCGCCGCAGGCCCCGAGGCCCCAGGTCGCGAGCACGATGAGGCCGAGGAGGAGCGATCGAGAACCGCAGGGCATAGGGTACCTCCAGGAGTGTCGTTCGGCCCTCGGCGGGCGGCGGTCAGAGCCGCCCGACGGCGATGCTGGCCAGCCGGACCGCGCCGTTCATGTCGGTGCCAGAGACGAGATAGTGGACCTCGAGAGCCCGATCGCCCTTGAGGAAGTAGAGCGCACCGGTCGCGGGGTCGCCGGCAGCGTCGTCCCACGGCCCGCTGTCGAGTGTGTCGGCCGCGTCGTTGTGCAGGGCCGGCGCGATCCCCTCCAGCAGACCACCGACGCCCTTCATCGCCTCGAAGGCCGCGCCACCGTAGGACCAGGTGGGCGTCAGCACCAGCGCGTGATGGCCGGCGGTGTAGTACGTGCAGCTCGCGCCGTTCTCCATCGCGAGCGGCTTGCCCTCGTCCGATCGGAACGGGGGAACCACCAGCTTGCCCACCACCGCTTCGACCTCCTGCACGGTCACGAGCACGCAGGGATCGGGGCTGGCCGGTGCGCCGCTTCGCTCCGACGGGAACGGAAGGTCGGGGATCTTGTCGCGGATGCGATTCGCGATGGCGGCGGTCTGCTCGCGGGTCACCGCAACGGCCTGAGCTCTCACGCTTATCCGCATGTGTCCAAGCCCGCCGACGAACGACCGGGTCCCGGCACGACTGGTTGCGTCCCAGCCCGGCTCCGTGGCGGCTGGCGATGCCGCGGCAGCCTTGGTGGCGGAATCTCCCTCGCCAATCCAGCCTGCCATGATGGCCCCGGCGGCAGCCGCGCCGCGTGCGCCGGCTGGATCGACATACTCCTGCACGTCCACGATCACGGCGCTCTCGTCGGCCACCAGCTCCGGCACGTCTTCCGCCTTGCCGAAGCGCTCCTCGAGCTTGCGCTGGAGCTCCAGCGCCTTGGCGCGCCGGCGCGCGAGCTCGGGATCGACCGGCAGTGGGTAGATGCAGGTGCCCTCGCTCGGCCGCGCCGGGCCGGTGAGCTTGCCCACGATGGCCTCGACCTCCGCCACCGAGATCCAGCCGCAGGCATCGGACGGGCGGGCGGCGGTGCGGACCGTCGCAGCGGCGGCGGCCGGCTTGTCGCGGCCGCCCGCACGAGC
>DATEJD010000247.1:0-4589 GCA_035278325.1 Gemmatimonadales bacterium
TGGTGGCTGCTCGTGCGCGCCGTGGTATCGCGCGCGGGCAGCGTAAACCGGTGGGGGCGAACACGTGAACGTGATGGTGACCGGCGGCTCCGGCTTCCTGGGCGGGTACTTCCACTCGGCGCTCCTCGATGCGGGCCACTCGATCACGATCCTGGATCTGATCCCGCCGGCATGGGATCCACGGGGTGCCCGCGTCGTCGTGGGCGACGTGCGCGATCCGGCGGCCGTGCGCGAGGCGCTCCGCGGAGCGGACGCGATCCTTCACCTGGCCGCGGCTCACCACGACTTCGGGATCGCCCGCGAGACCTACTTCTCGGTGAACGAGGACGGCGCCCGCGTGCTCTGCGCGGCGGCGGAGGAGCGGGATGTCCGGAGCATCTGCTTCTTCTCATCGGTCGCGGTGTACGGTGCGGCGCCCGAGCCCCGGCACGAAGGCGCCGACCCCCGTCCGGTCTCCCCATACGGAAAGTCCAAGCTGGCAGGCGAACGGGTGTTCCAGGCCTGGGCCCAGGCCGGCCCCGGCCGCCGGTGCCTGGTCATCCGGCCCACCGTCGTGTTCGGGCCACGCAACTTCGCCAACATGTACTCGCTGGTTCGGCAGGTGGATTCGGGCTTCTTCTTCCGCGTTGCCGACGGCCGCAACATCAAGAGCCTGTCGTACGTGGAGAACGTGGTGCCGGCGGCGCTCTATCTCTGGAGTCGCCCGGCGGCAGCGCCATTCGAGGTCTACAACTACGTCGACAAGCCGGATCTCGAGACTCGGTCGCTGCTGGCCCGGATTTACCACGCGCTGGGACGCCGGATGCCCGAGTGGTCGATCCCCGAGGGCATCGCCGTCGCGGCGTCGCTGCCGTTCGATCTGGCGGCCAGGCTCACCGGCCGCAATCTCGCCATCTCCTCCGCCCGCATTCGCAAGATGTGCGCGCAGACCAAGTTCGAGGCAGACAAGGTCCGTCAGGCGGGGTTCCAGCCGCCGGTCCCGCTGCTGGAGGCCATCGAGCGCACGGTTCGCTGGTACCAGCGCGAGGGCCGGGACAGCCGCGGAACCTCGCACCTCCCGCCGGAGATCCTCCGCGCCTCGGGCCGGAACGGCCGGACCCGCGGCGGGGACGGCGACGAATAGGCCCGCCTTCATGGCCGCCGCCGGCCATCAAACCTCCGGGCCTTGCGCTGCTGGGGGTGGACCGGAACTGTGATGGCGGGTGTAGACCTCGTGCAACACCTCCATAAAACAGGCCTGAAGGCCGCTTCAGGACACGATCATACGGTGATCCCGGGACGGTGCTGTATCGTCCAGCGCGGTGATAGATTAGGGCTTGGCCCCGGGGCGGGCCCCAGGGGGCACGGATCGTGCTCACGGCAGGCCACGCTGGCGGAGGTTCCCACGTTCGCGGCTGGGTTGGTTTCACTTCTTCTCACGAGACTTTGCGCATGCGAATCCCGGGCTTTCTCGCGCTGCTGCTCGCATCCGTCGTCGTGTCGGTGCCCGTTGTGGCTCAGGACAAGGCTGCCGGAACCTCGGAGCAGGCCGTGTTGCTCCCGGGAGATTCGATCCGCGTGGTGGTGTGGCGAAAGCCGGAATTCAGCGGCGACTTCGAGATCGCGCCGGATGGCACCATCACCCATCCGCTGTACCGCACCGTCCAGGTCGCCAAGGTCCCGTTTGCAACGGCCGAACAGAACCTGCGGCGGTTCCTCTCTGGCTTCGAGGACAACCCGCAGTTCGTCATGGAGCCGTTGCTCCGTGTGGCGGTGTCTGGCGAGGTGACTCGACCCCAGGTGTTCGCCGTGCGCCCCGAGACCAGCATCGGCGAGGCCCTGGCGCGCGCGGGTGGTCCCAACACGAACGGCGCACGGAATCGCGTGCGGGTGATGCGCCTGCAGGCCAATGGCCAGCAAGAGCAGCTCACGCTCAACCTGCAGAGCGCCAACAGCAACGACGGCATGCTGCCGATCCGGTCGGGTGACCAGATCATCGTCGACAAGAAGAAGTCGTTCGCCCGCGACATTCTGGTTCCGGCGCTGGGCATCATCGGCTCGGTCGCCTCGGTGGGCCTGCTCATCGACCGCATCAGCACCCATAGGTAGCGCACCATGTCCCAACCGCCAAACAATCGCCTCCTCCCCGGAAGCACGACTCATCCGGGGTACCAGCCGCTCGAGGCTCCCGAGGCGGGCGACTCCGTCTCCTTCCGGCAGATCCTGACCGTGCTGCGGCGGCGCTACCAGCTCATCCTCGCAATGACGCTGGTGGGCGCATCCATCGGGCTGTTCCTCGCCTCCCGTGAGCCGGCCACCTATCAGGCGGGCGCGTTGCTCCGGTTCGCGGGCGAACGCCAGTCGCTCACCGGCGACGACCAGGAGGCCAGCGGCCTGCCCAAGACCACGGACCCCTTGCTCTCCATCGTCCAGCTCATCAAGAGCCGGACCGTGGCCGGCGTGGTGGTGGATACGCTCGGACTGCAGCTGCAGAGCACGACCCCGAATTTCAACATCGGTTCGCTCGACGGCGTGCACGTCGACTCCCGTGCGGCCGGCGACTCGGTCGTGCTCACCTTCCGGCCCAACGATCTGGTCGCCCAGCGGGCCGACCGCCGGGTCACCGCGGCATACGGGCAGCCGATCAACCTGGGCGTGGTCCAGTTCAGTGTGCGCGCCCGTCCCTCGGTCGAGACCGCCACGCTCAGCATCTGGGGACGGGAGTACACGATCGACTACCTGCTCGGCGGGCTGCTGGTGGCGCCGCGGTCGGAAACCGACGTGATCGACGTCGGATACATCGCCTACGACCCGATTTCCGCCCAGCGCATCGTGAACTCGACGGTTCAGGCCTTTCAGAATCTGAACGTCCAGTGGGCCCGCGAACGGTCGCGGCGTCGCCGTGAGTTCCTCGGTGAGCAGCTGGCGCAGACCGACAGCATGCTCGCGCGGGCCCAGGGAGAGCTGGCCGCCTTCAAGAGCCGTCAGCAGCTCGCCAGCAGCGCCGACAAGCTTCAGGCGGAGCAGGGAACGCAGCTCCAGATCGAGACCCGGATGGCGGAGCTCGACGCCGATCGCCGTACCTTTGCGTCCTTGCAGCAGCAGCTCAAGTCGCCCGACGAGCAGACCCGCACCCAGGCCGTTCGGGCCCTGGGAACCGCCCCGGGCATGGGCGACAATCCCGCTATCGGGACGCTGTACCATCAGCTCCTGGTCTATCAGGACCGGCTCGACTCGCTGACCACCGGTCCGTGGAAGGCATCGCAGAACAATCCCGACGTCATTCAGCTCAAGGGCCTCGCGACCACCACGCAGTCCAAGTTGGAAGACGCGGTCTCCAGCCAGCTCAAGACCCTGGACGCCCGCATGGACGCCCTGGGTGCCCTCAAACGTCAGAGCGTCGCTTCCATCCAGGTCCTGCCCGCCATGGCCGAGGAGGAGATGAGGCTCAACCGGCGCGTCGATGCGCTCGCGTCGTTGGGGGATGACCTGCGGAAGGACTACAACAAGGCCCGCATGGCGGAGACCGTGGAAGCGGGCGACGTCGATGTCGTGGACATGGCGGACGTGCCGTACGCGCCGGTCCTGACGGCCTCAGCCGTGAAGCTCGCGCTGGGACTCGTGCTGGGCCTCCTCCTCGGGCTGATGCTGGCGTATGTGCTCGAAGCCCTGAATACGTCTGTCCGTCGTCCGGAGGATCTGGAAGCCGTCCTGCACGTGCCCGGGCTGGCGGTCATCCCGCGCATCAGTGGCGGCGCGAGCAATGGCCGGTCGCGACTCCGCGGCCTGCTCGGCGCCGGCAAGTCGGGGCGGCCTGGAGCCGGCTCACCGATGTCGGGTGGGCAGACCTTCTCCATCGGCATCGAGGCGTTCCGGAACCTGCGCACCAGCCTGATCTGGTCCGATGGTGGCGAGGCGCTCAAGACCCTGGTCGTGACCAGCGCCGCGCCGGGCGAAGGCAAGACGCTCACCGCGGCCAACCTGGCGGTGACACTCGCCTATGACGGACTCCGGGTGCTCCTGGTCGATTGCGACATCCGTCGTCCGCGGGTGCACGGCCTGTTCCATCTGCCTCGCGCGCCTGGCCTCATGGAGCTGCTCACCGCATCCAATGGCCCCGGCGCGCCGCGCCTCCCGGCCATCCGCGACACGTCGGTGGTGGGCCTGTCGGTGCTGCCCTGCGGGGCGCTGCCGTCCAACGCCGCCAACCTCCTGAGCGGCACCCGGATGAAGGTCCTGCTCCAGGAGCTGCGCGAGCAGTACGATATCATCGTGCTCGATACGCCTCCGGTGCTCGCCACTGCCGATGCCGGCATCGTGGCCTCGCTGACCGATGGCGTCCTGCTGGTGGTTCGGGCGGGTACCACCGACAAGAACGCCGCGCAGCGCGCCTGCCAGCAGCTGGCCAACGTCGGCGCGCACGTGATCGGGACGGTGCTGAACGACCCCGGCGGCCAGGTCGCCAAGGAAGGCGACTACTACTATCCGTACGACTACGCCGCGGAAGAGCAGTGATCCGTGGCTCCGCCACCCGGCTCCGTCTTCGGCCGTCCTGACGTGCGCCACCAGGACAATCGACGTTGACCGTCATGAAATAGTGGTTCCCTGAC
>DATEJD010000248.1:0-2863 GCA_035278325.1 Gemmatimonadales bacterium
GGCGCCCCGGGAGAGCGGCTCCGCTCGAACCGGCAGCGGCTCGGCTGAGCGGCTTCCGCCTTCGTCAGAGCCGGCCGCGACCTCCTCGTGGCCGAGCAGCGCACTGTAGGCGTGGGCAGCGGGGTCGAGGTCGGCGACCGCTGGACCTCACCCGAGCTGACGCTGGACGACCGCTGCCGTGAGGTGACCGCCTGGGCGGGCTACGTCTTCCCGCTCTTCAGCGATGAAGCCTTCGCGCACCAGGCCGGTTTCAGCGCCATCCCGGTGCCCGGCGAGTTGGTGCTCCTGCTGATGGGCGGCCTGGCTGAGCAGACCGGCGCTTTCGACGAGACGACGCTGGCACTCACCGGCCTGGACGAGGTGCGTTTCCGAAGGCCGTGCCACGCGGGCGACACAATCCGGCTGGAGATGGAGGTGGTGGCAAGAGAGCCCTCGAGCTCGGGCCGAGGCTCTCTGACGTTCGCGTGGACCTGTGTCAACCAACGCGGCGACACGGTTGTCCAGGCCAGGGCGACCCTCGCCTTCCGGACCGGCTGACTCACGACGCTCGACGCAAACGGCCCGACAGTCTGGCGCCCGGCCGCTCACACATCCTGTGTGCGCAGAGATCTCCCAGCATCCAAAGATCCATCACGCCGAGATGGCGCCGCGGATAACGGGTCCATGAGACGTTAGTGCGCGTGTTGTACGTCGTAGCCGCTGTGGTCGTCGTGGCCGCGCTCCTGTTCACGCTGCTCTGGGTCTTCCAGCGGCAGCTCATCTACTTTCCAGGCTTGGCGCGGGCAGGGCGGGCGAGTGACGTGATGCCGCATGGGCGCGACGTCACGCTGAAGACCAGCGATCGCCTGGAGCTGGGCGCGTGGTTCTTCCCGGCCGGGGAAGCCGGTCGCGGTGTGACGGTGCTAGTGGCCAACGGCAACGCAGGCAACCGATCACTGCGCGGGCCCCTCGCCGTGGCGCTCGTCGACGCAGGGCTGTCTGTGCTGCTCTTCGACTATCGCGGCTTCGGCGGCAATCCGGGGACGCCCACCGAAGAAGGCCTGGACCGGGATGCACGAGCAGCGCATCGATTTCTTGTTGACGAGGCAGGCGTGCCGAACGATCTGCTGATTTACTACGGCGAAAGCCTCGGCGCAGCCGTGGTTGCCAGGCTCGCCGCTGAACTCGCGCCCGGTGGCCTCGTACTGCGCTCGCCATTTCTCGATCTGGCCTCGGTCGGGAGAGTCCACTATCCCTTTCTTCCCGTCCGAGCGCTGCTCAGGGACCGCTATCCGGTGGCCGAACTCATCGCGCAGGTCGCCGTGCCGACGACCGTGATTTACGGCACCAGAGACTCGATCGTGCCACCCGAACAGAGCCGCGCGGTCGCAGCGGCTTCTGCGGGAGAGGCGCATCTCGTGGCCATCGAGGGTGCCGACCACAACGACCGGGTCCTGCTGGACGGGGCACAGCTCATCAACGCGATCGTTGAGCTCGCCGGGAAACTGGGCCAGGCGTCTTGAGCGGCCGAAGCTGGCCGAGCATTCCACCAGCTTGCCCCTGGCGCGACCCGCCTCCAGATGTCGGATCGCCTCGCCTATGCCGCTCAGGGCACAGGCGCGTGTTCCTCCGTCTCGTGCCGGCCCGGGCCGGGCTGCCACGGTCTTCCCGCGAATCGCAGCTCCGCCTCGACTGCCAGCTCACCGCGCAGATGCAGCTGACCGAGACGTCGGCGCTGAAGCTTGCCGCTCGCCGTCTTGGGAAGCGACCCGGGGGGGACGATGACAACAGCGCTGGGCGCAGTGCCGCCGTTGATCGAGAGCTCGCGACGGATCCAGCGGCAGGCCTCCGGCATGTCGGCGCTGCCGCTCGCCCGCCTTCGCTCAGCCACGATCAGGTAGCCGCCGGCGCCGTCCGGGATCGCCGCGCAGTTGCCCGGCCGGACCGCCGGATGCCGCGCTGCCGTCTTCTCGAGCAGGTCCGGGTACACCTTCCCTCCCGCGATCACCAGCACGTCATCCGCCCGGCCGACCACGTATAGCTCTCCGTCGCGCAGGAAGCCGAGGTCGCTGGTCGCCAGCCACCCCTTTTCTAGCCGAGATGCCGCCTGGCCCAGATAGCCGCTGAGCAGGCTCGCGCCTCGGACAGAGATCGGCCCCGCGCCTTCGTCTCCGGCCGGCGCCCGGACCTCGACGCAGCTCAGCGGAGCGCCGCAAGAGACCACCTCCGACCCGGCCGCACCGCCCGAAGCGGAGCGCCAGCGCTCGTTGGGCGGCACCATGGTCAGCGCCAGCGCCGCCTCGGCCATTCCGTAGGCAGGGCAGAGCGCCGCCTCGTCGAAGCCGACCGGGACCAGAGCCTGCGCGAACCGCCGCAGCGTGCCCGGCGCGATCGGCTCGGAGCCCACCACGAGCACCTTCAGCGGCCGCAGATCGAGATCCGCCGGCGGGTGCGCGAGGACCAGGTCAAGCGCGAAGCTCGGCGCGCAGGTCACGGTGGCGCCGATGTCGGAGCAGGCCTGGAGCCACCGCGATGGGCGGGCGACCATGCGCTCGGGCGGCATCAGGGCGAGCCGACGGGCCCGCCAGGTGGGTCCCATTGCCGCGAGGACGGTCAGGCAGGTACCGATCAGGCCCATGTCATGGGAGAGTGGGAGCCAGGAGAAGGCGACCGCGCCCTCGTACTGCGGTGCCATGTGGCCGATCATCGCGGTCACGTTGGCGGCGATCGCAGCCGAGCTCAGGCGGACGCCCTTGGGACGTCCGGTGCTGCCCGACGAGAACTGCACGAATTCACCCGGGACGGCGACGTCCGCTCGCCGGCAGTAGGCGGCGCATTCTCGATGGGTGGTGGTCCGAATCGCGCTCCCGAGGGCGAGTCCGGC
>DATEJD010000249.1:0-4641 GCA_035278325.1 Gemmatimonadales bacterium
TCCGCCGGCGCTGTCGTAGATAATGAACGCGTCGAGGGTCGGCGGCCATTCGCGGAGGGCCTCGCGCGCGGCGCGGCGCAGTCCCTCATGGGGCGCCTCCCAGAACTCGCGCGCCATGGCGTGCGCCACCTCGCCGGCCGACTGCTGCAGCCGGCGGGTGAGCTGCCGGTCGGCGTCGCGGCGCAGCAGGACGAAGAGCGTCAGGTGGAGCACCGCCAGACCCACCGCGAACGCGAGCGCGAAGGCGATCGAGAGCCGGAGCCGGAGGCGGCTAAGCGGCATGCGGTGCGTCCCGGTCGGTGAGGACGTAGCCGACGCCGCGGATGGTGTGGAGCAGCGCCCGGGGCCGGCCATCGTCCAGCTTCCGGCGCACCCGCGAGACCAGCACGTCCACCGCGTTCCCCACCGGGTCGAAGTTGTCGTCCCACACGTGGGCCAGGATCTGGCTCCGGCTCAGCACCCGGCGCGGGTTCCGGAGCAGGTACTCGACCAGGGCGTACTCGCGGGCACTCAGCTCGAGCGGCTCCCCGCCCCGCCGGACCTGCCGGGTGGCCACCTCGAGCTCGAGGTCGGCCAGGCGAAGGGTGACGCCGAGCGGGGTGGCCGGGCGCCGCGCGAGGGCGCGGAGCCGGGCGAGCAGCTCCTCGACGTCGAACGGCTTGGGCAGGTAGTCGTCGGCGCCGGCGTCCAGGCCGGTCACCCGATCGCGCAGCGCGTCGCGGGCGGTGAGCACGATGATCGGCGTGCGGCAGCCTTTGGCGCGGGCCGCGCGGCACACTTCGAAGCCGTCCAGGTCGGGCAGGCCGATGTCGAGGACGGCGAGATCGTAGTCGGCGGTCGAGAGCGCCGCGAGCGCGTCGCGGCCGCGGTCGACCACGCTGGCCGACCACGACGCCGCGCGCACGGCGCGCCGGATGATGTCGGCGACCTCCGGCTCGTCCTCGACGATCAGGATGCGCGTACCGACCTCCTCCCTCGGCCTCACGGGAAGCACTCGCCGATCAGGTCCGCCAAGGCCTGCACCACGCGGACGGGCGGCACTTCGGCCAACGGTCCCTGGTGTACGATGGCCCGGTGAGGGGTCTCGTACGGCGTCCAGGGCATCATGGCCGGATCGGCATGAAATAGCCCAACGAGCGGAATCCGCCAGGCCGCGGCCAGGTGGACGGTGACGGTGTCGGGCGTAAGGAGAAGATCGCACGCGTTGACCACGGCGGCGAACTCGTGGAAGCTCCCCAACGGGGGGACCGCCGCCGCGCCGGTGGCCTCGGCGATTGCGTCGACCTGCTCCCGGTCCTCGGGGCTGCCGCATACCACCGCCTCGAAGCGAGGGTCGAGCCGGAGGATGTCCCGGAGCGCCGAGGCGAAGTTCTCGCGGCCCCACTGCTTCTCCGGCCCCCGGGCGGAGACGTTCACGCCCAGCCGATAGGAGCGCGTGGGCCCGGGGAGGCGTGCACAGGCCTGCTCCCGGTCCGCCGCAGTCAGGGGGTACTCGAGCCGGAGGTCCTCCGCCTCGGGATCCAGCCCGAAGGCGAGGAGCAGCTGGGCGATGCGGCGGACGATGTGCACCCGGTGGCGGTCGAGCTGGGGCACGGCGTGGGTGAGGGAGCCCGGCTCGTCGTGCATCACGCCGAGGGTGCACGGGGCGCCGGACCAGCGGGCGGCCAGCCGGGAGGTGACCGACGGATCGTGGGACAGGTCCACCGCCACGTCGTAGCCGGCCTGGCGCAGCTGCCGCACCAGCCCGATGGTGGGCGCCACCCGCTTCTCGTAGCGCCAGACCCGATCCACCCACGGCGCCACGGCGGTGCGGGCCGCGTAATTGCCCCGGCTCAGCAGGAGGTCGATCCGCGCGCCGGGATAGCGGCGGCGGACGGCCCGGAGCACCGGCACGCTCACCAGGACGTCGCCGATCCGCTCGGCCCGGATGAAGAGGATGCGCGGGGCGAGGCCCAGGGGAAGCGCGTCGGCCGGACTGGTGATGAGCTGCCCGGTGAACGGTCCCTGGCCGGAGAGGAGCAGCCGGCGGAGCCGGAGCTCGAGCGGCTTGAGGGCGGGGATGGGCACGGGGCTAAGGATGGGTGGGGTGCATGACAGGGACGTTACTGCGGTGAGCGGTGAGCGGTAAGCGGGACGGAGTCACCCTGAGCGGAGCGAAGGGGGCATGAGCCGACGCATGCCCCCTTCGCTTCGCTCAGGGTGACTCCATTCCCGCTCACCACCCGGCCTACTATCGCCCCCGCCCGCCGGCCGGTAGATTGTTCCGCATCCCCCTACATCGCTGTCCTCCCCGCTCGAGGAGGATTTATGCGCCCGGCTCGCCGACCCGGTCACCTGGTGACCGCCTTGCTGCTTGTCGTTTCGCTCGTCACGTCCTGTCATTCCCGGCCCGACCTCGAGTCCCAGGGGCCGGCGGACGGCGTGCCGATCGAGATCTCCAATCACAACTGGTCCGACGTCATCATCTACGTGGTGCGCGACGGGTACCAATCGCGGCTCGGTGTGGCCACGGCCGCGAGTGCTAGCAGCTTCGTGCTGCCGAGGTACATGCTGGGGCAGGCGGGTGAGCTGCAGCTGTTCGGGCATCCGATCGGGGCCCAGGGCAGCGCGCTGACCGAGACGGTGATCGTGCAGCCGGGGCAGTGGGTGGAGTGGACGTTGGAGAGTGATCTGGGGCGGTCGGCGATCGGGGTGTTCTAGAAGGCGGTCGGACGGGCGGACGGAGTCACCCTGAGCGGAGCGAAGGGGGCATGACCGGACGCATGGCCCCTTCGCTTCGCTCAGGGTGACTCCGTTCCCGCTCACCGCTCACCGCTCACCGCTGCGTGAACCCCGCCGGAAACAGCTCCGCGCTCCCATCCAGGTTCCCCGTCTCGGCGTAGGTCATCGGCTCCGCCGCGGGATCGAGCACGCGGCCGCCCACCGCCTGCCCCACGATCAGCTCATGATCGCCCGCGGGATGGCGTCCCACGATGCGGCACTCGAGGCATGCGGCCGCGTCGAGCAGGATCGGGGCGCCCCCGATGGCTGGCTCCCAGCGCTGTGCGCGGAGCTTGTCGACCTCCCGACCCGATTGGGTACCGAAGTGACGCGCCAGGTCGAGCTGGCCGCGGCGCAGGATGTTGATGGTGAACACGCCGCCGGCCACCAGGATGGGATACGAGGCGTGGGTGGGGTTGATGCTCAGCGCGAGAAGGAGAGGCTCGAAGCTGACGTGGGTGATCCAGGCGGCGGTGAAGGCGTCGCGCCGGTCGGCGTGGGCGACGCCGACGACGTAGAGGCCGTTGGTGAGGCAGCGGAACAGGTCGGCGGGGGTGGCGGGCATCGCTGGGCCTCGGCGGGGTGTTGATCGGGTACGCGTACGAGTCGGTGTCGCGCAGGAATCAATGTCGCGCATGAGTCAACGTCGCGCACGCCCCCGCGTATAGTGTATCGAAAAGGAGTCGCGGGGTGTCCTCCGCGGGAGACACCCAGCAGCGTGAAGGCCAGCCGTCAACTCGTCCCGACTGTCGGTCTGGCCGTAACGGGCGCCGCGCCACGCGTTCGGGAGCCGGTCCGATCGTGACGGGCAAAGTTGGGGACGTAGGCCGCCGTGCACGGCCGTCACGGCGACCGGGAGGTCCGTTGCCCTTCGTGGCTGGGCATTCTGGCGGTTGGTCACGTCGTAAGAGCATCGCGCGATTTCGTGCGAGGACGGCGCAGGCCATTCAGGGCGGGCGTTCGGGCGTTCTCGCATCGTGTCCCGGCGTTCGGAAACGGAGCGGATCGGTACGGCTCCGGCGCGCGGCGCGAAGGTACCGTCGCGTGCCGTCGCGGCGTCGTTTGCGACCGGTACGGCGCCGATCGTGACCGTTCGACAGCGCGTCGCGTCCCGATTGCGACAGCGGAGGGTCGGCAGGAGAGGCGCACGGTCGTGACGAAAGCTCGGGAGGACAGTGGGCGACGGGAGCGCGTCGTCGCAGCATCGTGTCCGCTCGTCGAGGCATCATGTGCGACCGTCGCAGCATCCTGTCCGACCGTCGAACCGCGCATCGCTGTACGCCCACCTGGACCAGTCGAGACTCGTCGCACCATTCACGATTCGTCCACCATCCGAATTCACGCTGCAATCACTGGCATGCCTGATGCGTTTCCCTGTCGCCGAAGCGGTGGGCGACAGGCCGCGCGCGCCGTTTCCTTCTTTCATTCACGCAATCTCATCACCGGCGCACGGGCCTGCGGCGTCGGCAGCGGAAAGGATGTGTGGTATGGATGGACGATCGAGCAGGATTCTCGACATGGGGAGCCGCGCGCTGGTTCATGGTCGTGCGCACCCCGACAGCGACGCGGGCTTCAACCTGTCGCTGGGCAAGCTGGAGGAGCTGGTAGCGCGGGGCCGGCAGGCGGCCACCGTGCAACGCGAGGCGGTGGTGGACCGGCGCACGTCCTCGGCGCAGAAGCAGGCGCTGCGCAGCGGGATGTCGGTTGGCCCGATCGACCACCTCGCGGTCGTAGGTCGGCTCGCGGCGAAGGAGAACGCCGAGCTGGGCAAGGCTTTTCAGGTCAAGCCGAGCGGCCACAAGTACGCGAGCTTCCTGACCACCGCCCGAGCGATGCACAGCGCGGCGGTAAGCCAGAAGGAGGTGCTGGTGAAGTATGGAT
>DATEJD010000250.1:0-2221 GCA_035278325.1 Gemmatimonadales bacterium
TCCTCCTGCGGGATCAGCGGGTACTTGCTGATCTCGCGGAGATACTGGTCCAGGGATCCTTCATCGAACGAAGGACCTCGCCTGCCGGCTCCAACCTGCATTGGACGCATGCGACTCAACCTCGAACAGAAATGGGGCGGGACTCGTGCCGCGGCGCGGCGTTCACGTGACCAACCCCATCACCACACCGGAAGGACCACGGTTGGAAGACGAACCTCACGAACCTTACTCTCCGTGTTGGCGGTACGCAACCGGCCCCGGCGCGTCCCGGTGACGCGCCGGTCATTGGTCACACATCGTATGTGTCGATCTGCGCCCGCTGCAGTTTTCCCGAATAGTCCACGTAGCCGACCTTGGTCTCGGAGTAGAACTCGAAGACCTCCCACCCGCCCTCGCGGTGTCCGTTCCCCGTCGCCTTCACGCCGCCGAACGGCAGGTGCGCCTCGGCGCCGATGGTGGGCGCGTTGACGTAGGTGATGCCGTTGTCGAGCTCCTGCAGGGCGCGGAAGGCGAGGTTCACGTCGCTGGTATAGACGCTGCTCGAGAGGCCGTAGCGGACCCCGTTGTTGACCCGGACCGCCTCGTCGAACGACCCGATCCGGACCACGCTCAGCACGGGCCCGAAGATCTCCTCCTGCTCCAGACGCGATCCCGCGCGCACGCCGGCGAACACGGTGGGCCGGAAGAACCAGCCATTCGCCAGCTTGCCCCGCGGCGCCGAGCCGCCGGTCACCAGCTCGGCGCCCTGGCCCTGACCGATCTCGACGTACCGCTCAACCTTCTCGCGGGAGGCCTCGTGAATGAGTGGGCCAACGTCGGTCTTGTCGGCCCGCCCGTCGCCCAGGCGGAGCCCTTCGGCCGCGTCCACCAGGCGCCGCAGGAACCGGTCGTGCACCTTCTTGTGAAGCAGCAGGCGGCTGGTGGCGGTGCACCGCTGGCCGGTGGTGCCGAACGCGCCCCACAGCACGCCCTCGAGCGCCAGATCGAGATCGGCGTCGTCCATGACGATCATCGCGTTCTTGCCACCCATCTCGAGCGACAGGCGCTTGTGCATGCGCCCGCAGGTCTCCCCGATGATGGAGCCCGTCTCGGTGGAGCCGGTGAACGAGATCACCGGGACCTCCGGGTGCTCGACCAGCGCCTTGCCGACCGTCTCGCCGCGCCCGTGCACCAGCTGCACCACCTCGGGCGGCAGTCCGGCCTCGAGCAGGATCTCCACCAGCAGGTGGACGGTGTGCGGCACGTCCTCGGAGGGCTTGATGATCACCGAGTTTCCGCAGAGCAGCGCGGGAAACATCTTCCAGGTGGGAATGGCCATCGGAAAGTTGAAGGGCGTGATGAGCCCTACCACGCCGATGGGCCGGCGGAAGCTCATGGCCCACTTGGAGCGGAGCTCGGACGGCACGGTGTGCCCGAACAGGCGGCGCCCTTCGGTGGCGGCGTAGTAGGCGGTGTCGATCCCTTCCTGGACGTCACCCCTCGTCTCGGCGAGCACCTTGCCCATCTCGCGCGTCATCGCGTTGGCGATGGCCTCCTTGCGCTCGACCAGGAGGTCGCCGACACGGCGCAGCACGTCACCCCGAACCGGCGCGGGCGTGCGGGACCACACGGCAAACCCGCGTTTCGCCGAGCGGACGGCCGCCTCCAGGTCGCCCGCGTCGGAATCGGGGAACCGCCCGATCAGGTCGTCGGTATCGGCCGGATTGCGGTTGTCGAAATAGGCACCGTTGCGCGGCGCCACCCACTCGCCACCGATGAAATTGCGGAACGTCTTGGCCATAGGTCCTGTGCTGAGGTGAACGGGTGTGAGCGCCGCTACGGCTTGGCCGGCGCGGGCGAGGTCGAGGGGGGTGTCGTCTGGGTCGGTGGCGCTGTCTGCGCCGGCGGCGCTTGTCCCGCCGGCGGTGCGGCCGGGGCTGCCTCGCAGGTCCAGGTCCGCGCCGCCCGGGCATAGCCCACTCGCGGCAGCATCTCCTGCACCACGACGATCCCGGCCCAGAGCATCACGAGCAGCGACAGGAGATGGGCAAAGCCGCGCCGGTGCGCCCAGCTGTTGAGCGCCCCCAGAAATCCCGCGATGAGGGTAACCCCGGCCGCGCCGAGAAAGAAGAAAAGCTGGAGGCCGCAGGCCTTCTGATAGGGCCACACGACCAGCGCCGCTGCCAGCGCCACCGCCAGCCCGACCCAGAACCAGGTCAGCGCGACCGACCGCCGGCGGACC
>DATEJD010000251.1:0-5548 GCA_035278325.1 Gemmatimonadales bacterium
TCCGGAGCCCGCGCAAACTGCGCGCGGTCTCCTACCCGGCGCGTTCCGACGCGCCCCTCCGGACCTCTCGCTGCCGGCGCTCGCCCCCGGGCATCGGTGCGCGCGGTGCTTGGGGACCGGGAGGCAGCGGAGCGGCGCCAAGCCCGGCTAGCCGCCATCCACATTCGTGCGCATCTTGCAGCATCCCTCACCAACGATCTCTGTGCGCACTCGTTTTGCCGTCGCAGGTCTGCTTACGCTCGCCTCGGGCGCGTCGCCGGGTACCACGCCGGGCGCGCCGGCCGTACGCGATGCGGGTGACGGGGTCGAGCGTATCGTCGCCAACGCGAACCGGGTGCCCGCGGGCCGGCTGCGCAGCGGTGTGCTGACGCTCGACCTCGAGCTCCGCATCGGCATGTTCCGTCCTCACGCCGACGACGGCCCCGGCGTCGAGGTCCAGGCGTTCGGGGAGGTTGGGCGGCCGCTGCAGATCCCCGGTCCCCTCATCCGGGTGCCCGAGGGTACCGTCATCCGCGCCACCATCCGGAATCGGCTCCGCGACTCGACGCTCGTGCTGCATGGTTTTGCCACCAGGCCAGGCTCGCCCGACGACAGCATTCTCGTCCCCCCCGGTGCCGTGCGCACCGTGCGGTTCAGCGCGGGACGCGCCGGCACCTACTACTACTGGGGCACGACCACCGGCAAGGCGATGGGGGACGTTCGCTGGATCGACAGCCAGCTCTCCGGCGGCTTCATCGTCGACCCTCCGGGCGTGGCGCCGCCGCCGGATGAGCGGGTCTTCCTCATGGGACTCTGGCTCAAGCCGGCGGACAGCGCGGCACACGATCCCGGCGGCGAGTTCATGGTCATCAACGGGAAGTCGTGGCCCGAGACGGAGCGGCTCGAGTACACCGTCGGCGACAGCGTGCGCTGGCGGTGGCTCAACCCGACCTCGAGCTCGCACCCGATGCACCTGCACGGCTTCTACTTCGAGGTGGACAGCCGCGGGAGCTGGGCGGGCGACACGGTCTACGCACCGGCCGAGCGGCGCATGGCGGTGACCGAGCTCATGCCGCCGGGCGGCACCATGGCCGTGCGGTGGTCACCGGCGCGCCCGGGAAACTGGCTGTTCCACTGCCATTTCGCGTTTCACATCTCGGACGAGCAGCTCCTCTCGGCGCCGCGTGACACGGCGGGCGCGCATTCCGGCCACCACGCCACCCATCGGATGGCCGGACTGGTGCTCGGCGTGCACGTGTCGGCCCGCGCGTCGGGGACCGACGCGACTCGAGCTGATCGGGCTGGCGGGAGCTCGGGGATTGGATCCGACAGGACGGGCGGAGGCGCCGCGGGACGGTCCGACGCCGTTGCGCCGAGACGGCTTCGGGTCCTGGTCGAGCCGGTGCGCGCGCCCGCCGACTCGGCGCATCTCATGGGCTACGTACTCCAGGAGGGCGATGTCGAGCCGGCGGCGGACTCCGCCCTCATCCCCGGACCCACGCTGGTGCTCGAGCGCGGCCGCCCGGTCCGCATTACGGTGGTCAATCGTCTCGCCGAGCCGACGGCAGTGCACTGGCACGGGATCGAGCTCGAGAGCTACCCCGACGGCGTACCGGGGTGGAGCGGGACGGCCGACCGCGTGTTCCAGGCGATCGCACCGGGCGACTCGTTCACCGCCGAGTTCACCCCGCCGCGGTCGGGGACGTTCATCTACCACGCGCACTCGAACGAGCTGACCCAGATCCAGGGCGGCCTCTACGGGGCGCTGGTCGTGGTGGATCCGGGCACGACGTACGACACCGCGACCAACCGGCTGGTGCTGGTCGGCGGCCTGTTCCGGAACGACACCTCATTCGGCGTGGCGAACGGGCGACTCGAGCCCGCGCCGATCGACATCAAGGCGGGCCGCACGTACCGGTTCCGGCTCATCAATATCGGGGATGCGCGGACCTACTTCGCCCTGCGGCACGCGCGGCCCGACTCGTCACTGGCTGCGTGGCGCGCGGTGGCCAAGGACGGCGCTGACCTGCCGCCGTCGCAGGCTGTGGCGCGTACCGATAGGCTGCTGACGGGGCCGGGGGAGACCGCGGACTTCGAGGTGAGAGCGGATGCGCCGGGGGAGTCGAGGCTCGAGCTCGATTCGCCGTTCGCGGGGTGGCGGCTCGAGGTGCCGATCCGCGCCCGCGCGAATTAGATCGCGGCGCTCAGGCCCGGCCGGCGGGGCATGCCGCACTCTCGATTGGCTTGACCAATTTGGTCAGTCGCGGGTAGTGGTCCCCACGGTGGCGATGGAGGGGTACGTCAGGCCGGCGCGTCGGTCCCGTTCCCTCGACCATTGCCGCCGACCTCGAAGCAGCACCGCGGTCGGTCCCCGCCATCGCAGCGCCGGGCGACCGGGATGCCCGTGAACTCCGCCAGCAGGCTCTCCACCGCGCTGCAGACCTCCGGATGCCGCTGGGTGGCCGCGGAGAGCGGGCAGCCGTCGCCGCGAATGAACAGTCCGCCGTTCTGCCGCTCGACGTGCGATTGTCCGCCCAGCTCGTTGAGCAGCGCGCTCGCCGCTTCCGCCCGCTGACGAGCATCGCCGGTCGGTCGCGGGCGATTGGCCAGCAACCGCCGACCGACCTCGCGCATGAGCCGGTGGAACTCGACTGGCTCGAGCCGCTCATCGAGCACGTGCAGCAGCTGCGCGAGCATCGGTGCGTACGCGCGCGAGAGCAGGAGCTCGGCCTCCGCGGTCAGGACGTATGTCCGCGCCGGCTTGCTGACCCCGCGGCGCGGCTCCCCCTGCTCCACCAGGCTGTCGCGCTCGAGCACGGCGAGCTGCTGCCGGACGGCATTGCCGGTGAGCCCAAGGGCATGGGCCAGGTCCTCCACAGTCATCGCCTCGCGCCGTAACAAGGCGATGATCTCCCCGGCGGCACTCTCCTCCAGCCTACTCCAGTACGGCACGCGCATCATCCTCGACTTCTGGTCGGCCGCTTCGGTCGTGACGCGCCTCACCGCTCGCACGCGAGATTGTACAGATTTTCCTGCACAATCTTGATCCGGTGATCGGGTCGAGCCGAAAGCCGCTCGGTTTGTACGAATTGAACTTAGTTGCATGAGCGATGCGCTGTGTTCAGCAAGTCCGCAGGTATCCACCCCCGAAGCCCCCGACCTCCGCCGGGCTCCCCCATCTCCAAGGCACTCCGATGCTAACACGCCTCCTCACGGGAGCGGTGCTCGCCACGGCATTGGCCGCGTGCTCCGACTCCAGCACCATGCCGACCCAGGCCTCGCCCGGTGGCGAGATGGCCAAGGCCTCCACCTCACACAACGCCGTGGATGGGGCCGAGTTCGGCTTCACGGACGGCTGGCTCGCCGGCCAGACTGTCAGCTTCTTCTACCACAAGCCGTTCTTCTGCCGGACCCCGGTCGCAGACGGCCTGCCGGTGGGCTCGACCACTGACTGCGAGGCGGGCTCCGACGGAACGGTGGACCCGCGGCCTGGCAACATCCCCATCCTCTTCGTGATGACCCCGCTCGGCTTCGTGCCCGACATATCCACGCTGCAGTGCCCCACCCTCGGCCACTGCATCAACCATCCCTCGACGATCGACCTGTCCCGGCTGTTCGGTTCGTCGGTGGCCAACGCGCCGCTGCCGAGGCATAGCCACATCATCGATCAGCGGAGCGGCAACTGGTGGGAGCTCCACGTGATCGGCGTCAAGGACCTGGCGACCTGGAACGCGGTGGTGGCCGGCAAGAGCCTCGCGACCGTGCGCGCGCTGCAGGCCGCGGACCCGAGCGCCACGCACATCACGCCGGACATCCTGACCAACACGTACCTGTTCTTCGATGTCCGTCCCAAGTAAGCGGCCCGAAGCGGCCGCGCTGGCGGGTGGCGCGCTGGTGATGCTCGGTGCCTGGCTGCCGTGGCTCACACTGTTCGCCGGCCTGCAGCGGTACGGCGGCCTCATTGGCGCCCATGGGCGCGTGCTGTTCGCGGGGGGCGCGCTCGCTTTCGTCGCGGCCGCCGCGATGCTCGGGAGCGGGCATCGCTGGATCCGTGGCGCGACGGTGCTGTTCGGCCTCGTGCTGCTCGGCTTCGATGTCTGGTTGCTGAACGGCCTGGTCGAGACGCTCAGGCACGGAGTGGGCGCGATGCTGGTGCCGCGCGCGGGACCCGGGCTGTTCGTCGCGTCCCTGGGCATCGCGCTGGTCATTCTCGGCCCGGGCCTGGCGCTGGTCCGCGACAGCGGCGGGGCGCCGCCAGGCCCGGAGCAGGTTGAAGTGAGGTAGTGAAGATGGAACTCAGACTGTTGTGCGGGCTCGCGCTGGCGCTTGCCGCCGTCGCCTGCGAGGAGCCCAAGCCGACGGAGCCACCGACCGGCGCCCCGATGCAGGCGGCGGAAGGTCCCCTGAATCCCGCGCTCGTTGCGCAGGGCAAACAGATCTTCCGGTTCGAGACCTACGGCGATCAGACCTTCTGGACCGACACCCTTCGGCTGCACCAGGTCATCCAGTCGTCGGTGAGCCCGGCGACGGCGCTGTCGGTGGGCCTCAAGGTGGACGTGGACGCACTCCCCGCCCAGGTCAGGGCGGCGCTCCGGGCCGGCACGATCGACCTGAACGCTCCCGCGACCACAGTCGCGCTGCTCAAGCTCGGCGCGGTGGTCGGCGTGATCGGCAAGGTGGACGCGAGCAACCGGCTCACCAGCGTGGGCATCACCTGCGCGTTCTGCCACTCGACGGTGAACAACTCGTTCGCGCGGGGCATCGGCCAACGGCTCGACGGCTGGCCCAACCGCGACCTCAATGTCGGCGCGATCATCGCCTTGTCGCCGGTGCCGACGGCGGCGCAGAAGGCGGTGTACAACTCGTGGGGACCGGGGAAGTACGATCCGCGGTTCAACGAGGACGGAAAGAACATCCCGGTCGTCATCCCGCCCGCGTTCGGCCTCCGGCACGTGAAGAAAGAGATCTACACGGGCGACGACACCATCTCGTACTGGAACGCCTATGTGGCGATTACCCAGATGCATGGGCATGGGCACTTCGCGGATCCCAGAATCGGCGTGACCGCCAACAATCCGCCGGACCTGGTGTCATCCAAGCTCAGGCCGCTCCGGCTGTACCAGTTCAGTCTCGAGACGCCCGAACCGGAGCCTGGGACGTTCGACCCGGCGGCCGCGCGGCGGGGACGCGCCCTGTTCGAAGGCACCGCGGGCTGTGCCCGCTGTCATCTGGGCCACACCTATACCGACGTGAACGCCGGGCGACTGCACACTCCAGCCGAAGATGGCCAGGACCCGGCGTATGCGGAGCGGAGCGCCACGAAGCGCTATCGCACGACGCCGCTCCGCGGGCTGTGGCACCCGCCTGAGCTCATGGGGCCGTACTTCCACGACGGGAACGCCGCGACGCTGGGAGATGCGGTCGATCACTATGTGCAGCACTTCGGGCTGTCGCTGACGGCGCGGGAGCGGGCGGATATCGTGGAGTTTTTGAAGACGCTCTGAGGCCGCGCGGGTTGAGATCGCGGTGCCCGGGCGAGCGCCACCGGCGAGAGGCCCTCCGGGGCGCT
>DATEJD010000252.1:0-2430 GCA_035278325.1 Gemmatimonadales bacterium
ACGGTCGGACGGTCGGACGGTCGGACGGTCGGACGGTCGGACGGTCGGACGGTCGGACGGTCGGACGGTCGGACGGTCGGACGGTCGGACGGTCGGACGGTCGGAGCGAGCCTCGCGCCACTCGCACCGGAACGCAAGCCAGCGCCGGGCGAGCGTCGCGGTACCGATCGAGCGTGGAGTCGGCGGCCGCCGGCGCCCGCCGCCGCGACTGGCCGCACCGCCGTGATCTGCGGGCGCAGGCGGGGGGACGATGCTCCCGGAGGGAGGACCACCCGCTTCGCGGGTACCCGGTCGACGGCACGATCTTTCCCTTAGTAGCAAGCCGACGCATACGTGCCGGCGACTGCAGCGACCGGAGGGAGCATCGTTCCCCCGCCGAAGCCGTGGACCCCGACCCCCGGCCGAGTCGAGTCGGCAAGCGCTGGCGAACCGCGCCGGCCGAGCAAAGATTGCAGCCATGCAAGCGCTCGCCCGCCGCGCCGTGAGCGGCTTCGGTGTCGTCCTCGGCGTGGTCACGCTGATGTTCGCCCTCCTCCGCCTCGCCCCCGGCGACCCCGCGCTCCTCCTCGTCGGCCCCACCGCCACCGCCGAACAGATCGCCGCCCAGCGCCACACCCTCGGCCTCGACCGTCCGCTCCCCGTGCAGTACGCCGCGTGGCTCGGCCGCTTCGCCCGCGGCGACTGGGGCACCAGCATCGCCACCGGCCGGCCCGTGCGCGGCATGCTGGCGCAGGCCTGGCCGGCGACGGTGCGGCTGGTCGGCCTGTCGCTGGTGCTGAGCTACCTCATCGGCATCGGAGTCGGCGTCATCCAGGCCGCGCGCAACGGCCGGCTCGACACCGCGCTCTCGATCGCCAGCGTCACCCTCTTCGCGCTCCCCGGCTACTGGCTCGGACTCATGCTGGTGATGGTATTCACCTACCGGCTCCGCTGGCTCCCGGCGTTCGGGGCCGCCGGGTTCGACGCCGACTTTCTCTCGCCGGCCGGTCAGCTTGCCGATCGCCTCAGGCATCTCACGTTGCCGCTCGCCACCCTGACGCTGGTTGGCGTCGGCGGTACCGCGCGGTTCGTGCGCGGCGCGATGCTCGACGTGGCCGGCGCGCCGTTCGTCACCGTCGCCCGGGCAAAGGGGCTGTCCGAGCGGGCCGTCACGCTCCGCCATGTGCTCCGGAACGCGCTCATCCCGGTCCTCACGCTGCTCGGGCTCTCGCTGCCGACCCTCTTCAGCGGCGCCGTCTTCATCGAGGCCATCTTCGCATGGCCCGGTGTGGGTCGAGTGCTGGTCGAGGCGGTGCAGGCGCGCGACTACCCCGTCGTCATGGCCGCGACCGCCGTGAGCGCGACGCTCGTCGTGCTCGGCAACCTGCTCGCCGAGGTGCTGGTGAGCCTGGCCGACCCGAGAGTCCGGTGAGCCAGCGTCTTCCAGCCTCGCTCGACGACCCGAGCTTCGTTCGATGAGAGAGGAGGCGCGTCGGCTGTTTCGCGATCGCCGCGCCGACGTCGGCGTCCTGATCCTGGCGGCCGCCGTGCTGGCCGCGCTCCTCGCGCCGTTCCTCGCCGGAGACCCGATCGCGCAGCGCGATATCGTGCTTACCCGATTCCTGCCTCCCCTGGCGACCGACCCGCTGGGCGCGTTTCACCTGCTCGGCACCGACCGGTTCGGGCGCGACGTGTGGGCACGGCTGGTCTACGGCGCGCGGGTCTCGCTCGGCGTGGGCGTGCTGGCGGTGCTGCTGTCGGTGCTGGTGGGAGTGGCCGTGGGAGCGGCTGCGGGGTTCTGGCGCGGCTGGATCGGCACCGTGCTGCTTGGTCTCACCGACTTCACGCTGGCGCTGCCCCGGGTGGTGCTGCTCCTGCTCCTCGCCTCACTCTGGCGACCGAGCGCGGGGCTCGTGATCGTGGTGCTCGGACTCACCGGCTGGATGACGATCGCGCGGCTGGTCTACGCCGAGGTGCGCGCACTCACCACCCGACCGTTCGTGGAAAGCGCCGTCGGCCTCGGCGTTCCGGGCCCGCGGATACTGGTGCGGCACATCCTGCCCAACGCGATGACGCCGGTGATCGTCGCCGCCGCGCTTGGACTTGGCAATGCCATCCTGCTCGAGGCGGGGCTTTCGTTCCTCGGCCTCGGGGTCCAGCCGCCGACCCCCTCGTGGGGCAACCTCATCGCGTCGGGTCGGGACACATTGGTCAACGCGCCGTGGGTGGCGACGGCGCCCGGGGTCGCGCTGGTGGTCGTGGTGGTCGCGGCGACGCTGCTCGGCGATGCGGTGCGGGATCGGTATGATCCGACGGCAGGCGGTAAGGCGGACAGGCCGTAAGGCGGTAGGAGTCACCCGCCGAGCGAGTCACCCTGAGCGAGGCGAAGGGGGCATGCGTTGGGGCATGCCCCCTCACTTCGTTCGGGGTGACTCCTGCCGCCCTACCGGC
>DATEJD010000253.1:0-12036 GCA_035278325.1 Gemmatimonadales bacterium
TGCGGGCTGAGTTGTGTAGGCGGGAAATAGTCGTACTCGATCGCATAACCCGGCCGCGTCATTCGAACGTGCTCCAGGCCAGGGATGGAGCGAAGGAACTCGAGCTGGACCGCCGGAGGAAGTGAAGTCGAGAGGCCGTTCACGTACATCTCGGTCGTATCCAGACCCTCGGGCTCGAGGAACACCTGGTGCCCCGGGGCCTCCGGGAACTTCACGATCTTGTCCTCGATCGACGGACAGTACCGAGGCCCGCGTCCACTGATCGCGCCTCCGTAGAGTGCGGACTCCTTGAGGTGCCTGGTAATGATCTCCCGAAGGCGATCTCCCGACCGCGTCAGATAGCAGGGCAGCTGCCTTGGGTGCTCCGCGCGCGCATGGTACGAAAACCAGTAGGGTGCCTCGTCCCCGTCCTGGCGCTCGAGACGGGCGAGATCCACCGACCGGCCGTCCACCCGAGGTGGTGTGCCTGTCTTGAAGCGTTCTGACCTAAGTCCCAGTGCCTCAATATCTTGCACGATGTCTACAGCCGGCGCCTCGCCCGCTCGCCCCGCGGGGACTTCGGTCCCGAGGCCCAGGTGGATTCGGCCCCGAAGGAAAGTGCCAGCAGTGAGCACAACCGCATCGCAGTCATAACTGCGTCCGTCCAGCGTCGTGACACCACTGACCGAACCGTTGGTGATCGCCAGCTTGGAAACAGTACCCTGGGCGAAGTCCAACCCGTCGATTCGTTCCAACTCGGAACGTACCGCCCGCCGATAGAGACCGCGGTCGCACTGGGCCCGTGGCGACCAGACCGCCGGTCCCTTGGATCGGTTCAGCATGCGGAACTGAATCCGAGCTCGGTCGGTGGCTCGACCCATGATCCCACCCAACGCATCGACCTCACGCACCACCGTGCCCTTCGCGATTCCGCCGATCGCGGGATTGCAGGACATCTGCCCGATGGTCTCGAGATTCTGCGTGAGGAGCAGTGTCCGAGCGCCGGCGCGCGCGGCGAGTGCCGCGGCCTCGGCTCCCGCATGCCCACCACCGATCACGATCACGTGATATCGCTGACTCATCGGAAACCCTCTGGCATGTCCCGCCACTGGCTCCTATCTTAGCGCCGTCGACCCCCACTCCGACATATGGCCTATCGCATCAGGATCGATCGAAGCGCCTGCACGGGCTACGCCGAATGCGTCGGCATTGCGCCCGAGGTATTTCAGCTGGGCGACGACAACGTGTCGATTGTGGTTGATCCGGAAGGGACGGACGACGAAGCGATTCTCGACGCGGCGCGCGCGTGCCCGGTGGATGCGATCACATTGATCGATGAATTCGAAGAGCAGGTGTGGCCCCAGTAGCGGCGCTGCCTCCGCGGTGCAGCTTCAACGCACTCGATCGACCAATCGCTCGATCCGCACGACCTCGCCGCTGGGTACGACGAGGTCGCGATGCTCGCTTCGGATCCCGAACTTGTCGCAGCGTCGGAGGAACTCCTCCTTCGATGGTCCGCCCGCGGCGGCATCGTGTACGCCGACGTCGTGCAGATGCACCCCGCGGTCGTCCTCACTGTCGAATCGTCCCACGTAGGTGCGTGGGCCGCGAGTCTCCAGTACGACGGTGACGCCGTGCAGCTCGTGGTGCCCGGGATGAAAGACGTGGCCGCTCATCCTGGTCACGACACCGTTGCGGCGAAATGGCGATCGAACGCCCCCGTCAAATCGGCCGCGATGGCCTGCGGCGACCGGCCCTCGATCTGGTGCCGATGGACGAAGTGCACCACCTCGCCATCCTTGAGCAGGGCGATCGATGGGCTGCTCGGCTGATACTCGGCGAAGTACTGCCGCGCGCGCGACGTCGCCTCCACGTCCTGCCCCGCGAACACCGTGACGATCTGCCCCGGCCTGACCCCGTGCTGCAGCGCCAGCCGCAGCGCCGGGCGGGCGTTGCCGGCGGCACAGCCGCACACCGAGTTCACGAACACCAGCATGGTGCCGCGCTGGTCGCCCAGGGCGGCGTCCACATCGGCCGCCGAGGTGAGCTCGCGCGCACCCATGCTGGTCATCTCCTGGCGCATCGGGGCCACGAGGGCGGGATTGTACGGCATGCCTTACTCCTTCAGTTGATTGGTATCGGTCGGCGGGCTGAGCGGCTCGCCGGATCGGCCGGGGCCGCCGTCGAGCGCTGACTTGAGCGTGTGCCAGGCCAGGCTCGCGCACTTGACCCGCACCGGAAAGGCCGACACCCCCGAGAACACGGCGAGCTTGCCCAGGGTTTCCGGCGGCTCGCCCGCAAGCCTGCCGGTGACGAGGCGCTGGAACCGGTCGAACAGCCCGGCGGCTTCCGCGCGGCTCTTGCCCTTGACCGCGCCGGTCATGAGCGACGCGGAGGCCCGTGAGATCGCGCACCCGGCGCCCTCGAAGCTTACGTCGTCGATGACATCCCCGTTCATCCGGACCCAGACGGTAACCTGGTCGCCGCACAGGGGATTATGGCCCGACGCCTTGGCACTGGCATCCGGCATCGAGCGGTAGTTCCGGGGAGAGCGGTTGTGCTCGAGGATTACGTTCTGGTACAGCTCGTCCAGGCTGGTCATCAGGCGAACACCGACCGGACGCGAACGAGACCGCGCACCAGCGCATCCACTTCGTCGCGGGTGTTGTAGAACGCGAACGAGGCGCGCGCCGTGGCCGGAACCCCGAACCGCCGCATGAGCGGCTGGGCACAGTGGTGCCCCGCGCGGATGGCGATGCCATCGTCATCCAGCACCGCGCCGACATCGTGCGGATGCACGCCCTCGACCACGAAGGACAGCACCGCCGCCTTCTCGCGTGCGGTGCCGATCAGCCGCACGCCGTCGAGCTCGCGCAGCCGTTCGGTGGCGTAGCCGAGCAGCTCCTCTTCCCAGGCTCCGATGGCAGCGTGACCGACCTCTTCCACGTATTCCAGAGCCGCGCCCAGCCCCATCACCTCCGCGATCATCGGCGTCCCCGCCTCGAACCGCGCGGGCGGCGGCGCGAACGTGCTGCGCTCGAGCGTGACCGACTCGATCATGTCGCCCCCGCCCTGCCACGGCGGCATCGCCTCCAGCCGATCAGCTCGGCCGTACAGCACGCCGACACCCGTGGGGCCCAGCACCTTGTGCCCTGAGAACGCGAAGAAGTCGCATCCCAGGCTCTGGACATCGATGGGCAGGTGTGGCGCCGACTGGGCGCCATCGACCACGGTGACCACCCCGCGCTCACGCGCCCGCGCCACGATCCACCGCACCGGATTGATGGTGCCGAGCGCATTGGACACGTGGGTGAGGGCGAGGATCCGGGTGCGATCCGTGAGGAGCCGGTCGAGCGCCGTCAGGTCGAGCTCACCGACCTCCGTGATGGGCACGGCGCGGACCACGGCGCCGGTCTGGCTCGCCACCAGGTGCCACGGCACGATGTTGGAGTGGTGCTCCATCTCGGTGACGAGGATCTCGTCGGCGGGCTCGAGCCGGTTCCGGCCCCAGCTCTGGGCCACGAGGTTGATGGCCTCGGTGGTCCCGCGAGTGAACACGATCTCGGACGGTGAGGCAGCGTTCACGAACCGGGCGACCCGCGCGCGCACCGCGTCGTAGGCCACCGTGGCCCGCTCGCTCAGGTAGTGCACGCCCCGATGGATGTTGGCGTTCTCGGACCCGTAGAACCGCGAGACCGCGTCGATGACCCGGCGCGGCTTCTGGCTGGTAGCGGCGTTGTCGAGGTATACCAGCGGCTTGCCTCGAACCCGCTGCGAGAGGATGGGGAAATCCTGGCGCAGCCGCTCGACGTCCAGCGCGGGAACGGCCGGGGCGCTCATGGGAGGATCACAGTCCGCCCAGGCGCTCGAGCACCAGGCGATCCAGCTCCTGCCGCACCGGCAGCAGCGCCACCTCGTCGACCACTTCCGCCGCGAAGGCGTAGGTGAGCAGGCGGTCGGCCGCGGCCGCCGGGATGCCGCGACTGCGGGCATAGAACCGCGCGATGTCGTCGAGCCGGCCGACCGTCGCGCCGTGCGTGCACTTCACGTCGTCGGCGAAGATCTCGAGCTGAGGCTTGGTGTCTACCCGGGCGAGGTCGCTCAGGAGCAGGTTGCGGTTGGTCTGCTTGGCGTCGGTCTTTTGCGCCTCCGGCTTCACCAGCACCTTCCCGTTGAACACGCCCCGGGAGCGGCCGTCGAGGATGCCCTTGTACACCTCCCAGCTGCGGCAGTTGGGTTGGTCGTGGTAGATGGCGGTGTGGGTGTCGGCCACCTGGTCGCCACGGGTGACGTAGAGACCGTACATCAGGGTCTCGATGTTCTCGTCGTTGAGCCGCACGTGGAGGTTGTGCCGCGACATCGCGGCGCCCATCGCCAGCGAGAACGAGCGATAGTGGCTGTCCCGCTGCTGGTCCACCTGCGTGAGCCCCACGTGGTAGGCCCGCTCGCTTTCGCGCTGGATCCGGGTGTGCTCGACCCAGGCCCCCGCGGCGACGGCGACCTCCGTGACCGGATTGGTCCAGTACGACGCTTCGGGTGCCAGCGTAACGTAGCTCTCTACGATCGAGGCCCGCGCCCCACGCTCGATCACGATGAGATTCCGCGGGTGAGCCACCGTTCCGGTGGCCTCGCCCGTGCTCACGAAGAGCAGGTGGATCGGGTCGGCCACGTCGACGCCGGCGCCCACGTGTACCAGGCCGCCCTCGCGCAGCAAGGCGGTGTTGAGCGCCGTGAAGGGCGAGCCCTCGATGGGGGCATGCCGGGTAAGGTGCCGCTCGAGCAGCGCACCATCGGCTCGGAGGGCCTCGGCGAGGTTCAGGGCCCGAACCCCGGTGGGCAGCCGGCCGGCCGAGCTCAGACTCTCGGAGTAGGCTCCGTTCACGAAGACGAGCGTGGTCCAGTCGGCGTGGCCGAACACGAAGGGCGCAAGGTCGCGCGGGCTCAGGGCCGCGGCGGCGCCGGTGGCCGGGCGCCAGGTTCCCTGCGCGATCGGCGCGATCGGCGTGAAGCGCCATTCCTCGTCACGGGGAGACGGGAAACCCGTACGGGCAAACCGCTCCATCGCGGACCGGCGCACCGGCGCCAGCCACTCAGGAGCCTCCGCGATGGCCGGCGCTGTCCTGGCCTCGAACTCCTGCACGAACGCCTCGGTCATGAGGCGGCTCCGACCGCGTCGTCGAGCCACTCGTAGCCACGGGCCTCGAGCTCGAGCGCGAGCTCCTTGCCCCCGGATTTGACAATCCGCCCGTTCGAGAGCACGTGCACGAAGTCGGGCACGATGTAATTGAGCAGCCGCTGGTAGTGCGTCACCACGATGATAGCGTTGTCGGGCCGACGCAGTTTGTTGACGCCGGCCGCCACGATCCGGAGCGCGTCGATGTCGAGCCCCGAATCGGTCTCGTCCAGGATGGCGAGGGTGGGATCGAGCACGGCCATCTGCAGGATCTCGTTGCGCTTCTTCTCGCCACCCGAGAAGCCCGAGTTGACCGCCCGGCTCATGATTTCGGGCTCCCACTCGACCACCTTGAGCTTCTCCTCCAGGAGGTCGAGGAAGTCCATCGAATCGACCTCGTCGAGACCGTTGGCCTTCCGGATCTCGTTGTAGGCCGCGCGCAGGAAGTACGCGTTGCTCACGCCCGGGATCTCGACCGGATACTGGAAGGCGAGAAACAGACCCGCCTGCGCGCGCTCCTCAGGCTCGAGCTCGAGCAGGTCCTGGCCGCGATAGCGGATGGACCCGCCGGTGACCTCGTACGCCGGATGCCCGGCCAGCACCTGGGCCAGCGTGCTCTTGCCGGAGCCGTTGGGGCCCATGACGGCATGGACCTCGCCGGCGTTGACCGTGAGGTCGATGCCCTTGAGGATTTCCTTGTCGCCCGCGCTTGCGTGAAGGTCTCGGATTTCCAGCACGTGTGTCTCCGGTAAGCGATGAGCGGTGAGCGGTGAGCGGGTTGGCCCGCGCCGCTGCCTGCCGCCGACCGCGGTTTAGCCGACGCTGCCCTCGAGGCTGATCCCGAGAAGCTTCTGGGCCTCGACCGCGAATTCCATCGGCAGCTCCTTGAACACCTCTTTGCAGAAGCCGTTCACGATCATCGAGATGGCGTTCTCGGTGTTGAGGCCGCGCTGCTTGAGGTAGAAGATCTGATCCTCCCCGATCTTCGAGGTCGAGGCCTCGTGCTCGGTGGACGAGGACGAGTTCTGGACGTCGATGTACGGGAAGGTGTGCGCCCCACAGCGGTTGCCGATGAGCATCGAGTCGCACTGAGTGTAGTTGCGCGCGCCTTCGGCTCGGGGGAGGACCTTGACCAGCCCTCGATAGCTGTTCTGGCCCCGTCCCGCCGAGATGCCCTTCGAGACAATGGTGCTGCGGGTGTTCTTCCCGATGTGCATCATCTTGGTGCCGGTGTCGGCCTGCTGTCGGCCGTTTACCACGGCGACCGAGTAGAACTCACCCACCGAGTTGTCGCCCTGCAGGATCACGCTGGGATACTTCCAGGTGATCGCCGAGCCGGTCTCCACCTGGGTCCAGCTGATCTTGGAGTTGGCGCCGGCGCACTTGCCCCGTTTGGTGACGAAGTTGTAGATGCCGCCGCGCCCTTCCTCATCGCCGGCATACCAGTTCTGGACGGTGGAGTACTTGATGCTGGCGCCTTCGAGCGCCACCAGCTCGACCACGGCCGCATGGAGCTGGTTCTCGTCCCGCTTGGGCGCGGTGCACCCCTCGAGATAGCTGACGGAGGCGCCCTCGTCGGCGATGATGAGGGTCCGCTCGAACTGGCCGGTTTCCGCCGAGTTGATCCGGAAATAGGTGGACAGGTCCATCGGGCACGCGACCCCCTTGGGCACGTACACGAACGACCCGTCGCTGAAGACGGCAGCGTTCAGGGCGGCGAAGAAGTTGTCGCTGGCCGGCACGACCGAGCCGAGATACTTCTGCACCAGCTCCGGATGCTCCCGCACCGCTTCGCCGAAGGAGCAGAACACGATGCCCAGCTCGGCGAGCTTGGCCTTGTAGCTGGTGCCGACCGAGACGCTGTCGAAGATGGCGTCGACCGCGACGCCGGCCAGCAGCTTCTGCTCGCTCAGCGGGATCCCCAGCTTGGTGTAGGTCTCCAGCAGCTTCGGGTCGACCTCGTCCAGGCTGCCGAGCGGCTTCGCGGTGCGCGGCGCCGAGTAGTAGCTGATGGACTGGTAGTCGATGGGCCGGTAGCTGATGTTGGCCCACGCATGCGGCTCGGTCATCTTCTGCCAGCCGCGGAAGGCCTTGAGCCGCCACTCGAGCAGCCATGCCGGCTCCTGCTTCTTGGCGGAGATGAGGCGGATGATGTCGTCGTTCAGGCCCTTGGGCGCGACATCGGCCTCGATGTCGGTTACGAAGCCGTACTTGTATTCCTTGGTGACCAGGCTCTCGACAGACGAGCTCATGCGTTCTCCCGGGTAGATCCGAAGCGCACGTGATATTCGCAGGCGCGGCAGCCGCTCAGCATGTGCCCCCGCCGCTCGACCTGGCCCCCGAGAACGTCGGCGACGAAGCGCGCTTCGGCGGCACAGATTTCGGGGAAGCGCTGGGCCACGGCGGGGATGGCGCAGTTATGCTCGGTCAGCGTTCCCTCGCCCGGCGCGGTACGCACCTCGGCCATGTAGCCTTCGTCCGACAGAACCCGCCCCAACGCCTGCAGCCGCTCGGCGGGTCCACTGCCCGTCAGCTCGGCTTTGAGCCGGGACGCGAGGTCGGCGAAGTGGGCCTCGAGAAGCGCGACGGCAGCATCGCGACCATCCCGCTGGACCATCTGATCCAGCAGGGTGGTGAGCGTTTCCTCGTAGCGGCGAGGGAACATGGACTCGCCCGCCGCGGTAAGGCTGTACGAGAAGACCGGCGCGCCAACGCCCCGGTGCTCCCGCACGTAACCGACCAGGCCGGACGCTTCCAGCTCCTTGAGGTGATGCCGGACCGCATTCAGCGACAGCCCGACCCGCTCGGCCAGCTCCTTGGCTGTAAGCCGCTGCGCCAGCTTGAGTTGGAGCAGAACAGCGTGGCGCGACCCGTTGAGGCCGGCGACCGGAGTTGGGGCGAGGGGAAGGGCGGTTCCCATATGGCGAAATGTTAAGTAAACCAGTCGGGATTGTCAATTCGCGCCAGCACATTGGTACGAATGATCCGAAGCTGTTGATTGATATAAAATTGCGGACTGCTGCCTCGCTTCGACGACCTGGCTGATAATTGATATAGTTGCTATAACTACTACTGTCGCGATGCTTTGGCTTCTGGCCACGAGCCCGCCGAAATCCCATATTGGCCGGTACCGTACCGTTGGCTGCCCTAGAGCGAAAAGGCCCACCCCAATGACCATCCACCGCATCCGGCTCCTCGGCGATCCGATCCTCCGCGCCAAGTGTGAACCGATCACCAAGCCGGGCTCTACCGCAGTGCGGGTCATTCTGGACGACATGCGGGAAACCCTGCGTGACTGGCAGTCCCGCTTCGGGAGCGGCCGCGCCATTGCCGCGCCGCAGATCGGGGCACCGGTCCGGATGATCTACTGTGAGATGGACCAGCCCTGGGCCCTGATCAACCCCGAGATCGTGGACATCGGGAACGAGGATTTCGAGGTGTGGGACGACTGCTTCTCGTTCCCCAACCTGCTCGTCAGGGTCTCGCGCGCGTACCGGATCCGAGTCCGGTATCAGAACACGAAGGGCGAGTGGCTGGAGGTGGAAGTCGAAGGCGATCGCGCCGAGCTGCTGCAGCATGAGATCGATCATCTCGACGGCGTGCTGGCCGTGGATCGGCCCCACGGGCTCGATCCGTTCTGCCTGCGGGAGGAATGGCACCGGCTGCATGGCCCGGCCGGCCGCTACGGGCCGCCCGAGCTCCGCAACACCAGCTACGCCGCGCCCATTACCGACGTCCTCTAGCGGCGTCTAGAACCAGCGTCCAATCCGGACGAACAACGCGCCCCGGCCGCGCAGGCCCAGGCCGTACTCGAACCGCACCGGTCCGACTGGCGTCTCCGCTCCGAGTCCAGCCCGAACTCCCGCCGTCCAACCTCCACCGGTCAACCTTGCGGAGTGCGCGTCAGTTCCGCCGGCAGCGAGCTCCATTCGGGCGACCAGCGGCCCTTGAACGGGGACCGTGAACAGGAGCCCCAGCATCGCCTCGCGGTCCCCGCGGCGCTCCCCGATGTGATAGCCTGGAAATCCATCGTCGCCGCCGAGCGGAAAGGCGAGCTGCAGCGGAAGGCCGTCGCCCCAGCCGAGCCTCAGGCGCGGAGTGAGTCGAACGACGCCCAGCCGGGCCACCGTGGTTCCCTCGAACGCAAGACGCTGATACATCCCGGTCCACTGGGCCTCGGCCCGGAGGACGCGCCCGTGTTGTCTGGTGGCGGCCGTGACTCGGGCGACCCCACCCAGCGTCGATCGGTCGGCCCGACCAGGCTCGTCCCAGGTCCGCCCCTCGATGCCGAGGCCGACGTCCCATCCCCCACCAAGCGAGCGCTCGATCCCCGCGAAGCCGACGGCCTCCCGCGTGACCGCCTGGCCGATCTCATCTCCATCGGGACCGAAGCGGCGCACATCCTCGTTCGCCAGCCGTAGCTCGAAGGTTGGCCGGAACAGCTGCCGTCCAACCTGGTAGTTCCGCCTGAGCCCGATCAGCAGCTCGCGTCTGAGCTCGCCGAGAAACAGGGCGCCGCTGCCTTCAAGCGCCCTGCCGACGAGGCGGCGGTCCACCACGCCGGCCCACATGCGTCCGCCGAGCTCGTTGTCGTACGCGAGGCCGAGGCCGGCTACGCGACGGGCCGCTCGCCGCATGCTCAGATCGAGTCGAACCGAGTCAGCGGCGCCGGTCGGGCCGAGCCAGACTGACTCGTAGGCCTCCGACGCCGAGGCCAGGGTGCGAACTCGCTGGAGCAGCAGGCCGAAATTGAGCGTGTCCCGGGCCTTGCCCGGATCGAGGCCAAGCAGCCGACTCAACGCCAGCTGCTCCGAGGCATTGGCGCCCTCGAACCCTACTCCAGTCAGACGAGTCGGAAGCACGGCTCCGGACGATCCGGCCTGGGGACGACAGGCCGGCCCGCGGAGGACCGAATCGGCGGCCTGGCGACCCCGATCCAGCAGGCGGGCGATATTGCCACGGGAGAAGTTGAGGCTGGCGAACCCATCGACATCGGGGCGAATCAACACGTCGCCGGGTCCGATGGAATCGTGCTGCTGCTGAAAGAGGAACTGCACCAGCCGGTCGGCTACCAGCAGCGGCGTGTAGGCCTCGACCGAGTCGCGCGGGTGCTCGGTGGCGTCGACCACGATGACGCGCTCCGCGCCTTCGGCGCGCGCCACGCGCACCGGAACGTTGGCCGACAGCCCGCCGTCGGTCAGGAAGCGTCCGCCCTGCCGCTCGGGAGCGAACAACAGCGGCACCGCGGCACTGGCCCGAACGGCCTGAGCCAGGTCGCCAGAGCGGAGCACGACGACCTCGCGACTCGAGAGATCCGTGGCCACGGCGCGGAACGGGATCGGAAGCGAGTCGAAATCGCCGCGGGCGAGCAGGTTGCCCCGCAGCATGGCCGCGTTGACGAGGGCGTTGGCCTCCGCCTCGACGACCGATGCGCTCTGAACGGCAAAGCCGCGGGAGCCCTGCTCCCACACGACCAGCGGCTGCAGGATGCCGAGTGAGCGCGGGGCGAGCGGTTGATAGGTGCGGAACAGCGCGGCCAGCGGAGTCACTCGCGCGAGGGAGTCGAGCTCGCGGCCCGTGTACCCGCTGGCGTACAACGCGCCGACGACTGCCCCCATGCTCGTGCCCACGACCAGGTCGGGCCGGAGGCCGAGGCTGTCGAGGGTCCGGAGCACGCCGATGTGGGCAATGCCCTTCGCGCCGCCGCCCGAGAGCACGAGCGCGGTGCGAGGTGCAGAACATTGCTGCGCGTGCAGTTGCGAGGTGGGCGCCAGCGACATCAGGACTGCCGCCGCGAGCCTCAGACCGAGCGGGCGAAGCATCGCGCGGAAAGATATCACGACCCCTTGCGCCACCCCACGCACCTTCGTATACCTACTCGAATGTGCGCCCTGCTACGGCGCAGCAGGGCCAAATCGGACACCCCGGAGGAGTCGCCGCAATGACGTACGTGATCGTCGAGGCATGCATCGGAGTCAAGGATCGCGCCTGCGTGGATGTGTGCCCGGTCGACTGCATCTACGAGGGTGAGGATCAGCTCTACATCCACCCCGACGAGTGCATCGATTGCGGCGCTTGCGAGCCGGAGTGCCCGGTGACGGCCATCTTCCCGGAAGAAGACGTCCCGCCCAACATGACCTCGTACGTCGAGAAGAATCGCGAGGTGTTCAACAGCGACACGCCGCCGGGGCGCCCTCAGCGGTAGACCTGCCTCGGGGGTCGCCAGGTATCGAGTCGACAGGCATCGACGCGAAAGGGAGCCCGAGCGGGCTCCCTTTCGTATCTGGCCCCTTCATCCTGTGCTGCCGGCTCCGACCCGCTCAAGGAGAGTGGCCCCGGGATCGAACTGCATGGCCGCGACCCCGGAGCCGTATGGTAGGACTGCCGACGGGGACGCTAGGGTTGCGCGTCGCGCCGCCGTTCCTCAAAACGACCAAGGGTCGGAAAAGGTTTCAGCCCACGATCCGGAGAAATTCACGGATGACCGCCGTGGTCTCGGCAGGCTGCTCGACCGGAGGTACGTGTGCTGCCCCGGGGACGACCACCAGCCGTGCGCCAGGGATGGCGCCCGCCATGCGGCGCGCGGTTTCTGGAGGCGCAATGGAATCGTCCTCACCTACGATGACCAGCGTAGGCAGGCCGGTCAGGGTCGGGAGCAGACCGGTGCTGTCGTGCCGATCCCGCATGGCCGCGAGCGCCCCGACCATCCCGGCGACCGGCGTGGCGGCCATGATCCGGCGGATACGCTCGGCGGTTTCAGGATCATGCTCCAGGGTGGCGGGCGACAGCACCTTGGGAAGCATCGCGTCGGCCACGGCTTCGGAGCCGCTCTCGCGGGCGGTGGCGGCCGCCGCGTCGCGCGCGCGCCGCGCCTCGGCGCCATC
>DATEJD010000254.1:0-12520 GCA_035278325.1 Gemmatimonadales bacterium
TGGGCGCATGAATCAGGAACTGGCGACGAGTATTCATCAGGATCCGGATCAGTTCGGGTCGGGTGCAACCAGGGCGAGCGGGGGACGCCGGAGAATGTACGCCGGCATCGGCGAGACGACAGTCCCGCGTCGTCCTCGCACCGAGACACTGGCTCCCGCCAGCGTCTCACGCCAGCTTTACCATTCACCGTTCCGGTGGATGGAACGGAGCGGGGCGTGAGGACGCCGCGCTTCCGCTGATAGACCATGTCGAATGGGGCGTGCTATGTCCGATTTCCGCGAGCAGTATCTGACCGACATGCGGAAGCAATTCGGCAAGCTGCGAAGCTCGGCCGAGCTGGCCATGGCGCAGGTGGGCGACACCGATTTCGCCCGGCTGCTCGATGCGGAGAACAACAGCATCGCGATCACGGTCAAGCACATCGCCGGCAATCTGCGCTCGCGGTGTACCGACTTTCTGACCACCGACGGGGAGAAGCCGGATCGTGACCGGGACGGCGAGTTCGTGTTGACCTCGCGCGACACGCGACCCTACTTGATGAGCGAGTGGGCGGCCGCCTGGGATCTGCTGGACGCGACCGTCGACGGCTTGGCAAGCGACGATGTAGACCGCACCGTCTACATTCGCGCCGAGCCCCACTCGGTCGGGCAGGCGCTCAACCGCCAGCTGGGTCATCTGGCGTACCACGTGGGTCAGATCGTCCTGCTGGCCAAGCATTGGACCGGGAGCGAGTGGCGGACGCTGACCATACCGCGGGGTCAGTCCAGGCAGTTCACGCTGGCGAAACAGGGTGAGCGCGCGGGGCGCCCGGCTGGCTGAGCCGCGAGTCACCCAGGGGAGCGCCGGCATGGATGGCACGCCCAACCGCCGCCGCGTTTCGATGATCGGAAACCTTTTCCGGTGTCGAGCCGTCGTCGTCTTCCCGGACCATTCCCCCAAGGAGGGCCCATGACCTTCAAGCCCTCGATCTGGCGCCCGATTGCCGCGATCCTGAGTGTGGTGAACGTGGTCGCTGTCGGGTTTGCCGCGGCCGCCGCGGAGCCCATACACGCCGGCACCCACGCGGCGCTGGCGCTGGCGTTCGGCCTCTGGGCCCAGCGCATGCGGTCCACTCCGCCGACCGGAGACGTGGAGGCGAGGGTCGAAGCGCTCGAGCTCGAGATGAGCAGCCTTCGCCAGGAGCTGGCGGAGGCGCAGGAGCGCCTGGATTTCGCCGAACGATTGCTGGCGCAGGCGTCGGAGACGCGCCGGCTGGGGCAGGAGCCGTGAGCGCGGCGCCCGCGTCTCAACGGGGCGCGGTTCTGGCCGACTCGTCCGCGGTCCCGTCGCTATAGAGTGTCACCAGCTTCACCGACCTCGTTCCCTCCGACTCGAAGCGGATGCGGGACGCGGGGTCTTCATCCATCTCGAACAGCGTCGTGGTGAGCGGGTTGAGTGGCGAGCCGCGGCCCGCGCCGTCGGTGTAGTACAGACGGTCACCCTGCAGCGTGATGGTCCGTTCCTGATAGCTCCCCACGTAAGGTTCCAGCGCTCTCGCCGGCAGAGCCACGGGCCGGGTACGAGCCGCCAGCCGTTCCTTCGCCCAGCGGATTCGCCGCCTGGCCTCCTCCACATCGCCGCCGAGTGCCAGCGCCTGCTGATACGACTCGATTGCCGACGGAAGCTCGCCGGCCGCCTCCAGCGCGCCGCCGAGCGCAAGATGAGGCCGGGCGGAGTCCGGCGCGCCGGCCACGGCTTGGCGGAGAATCTCGATGGAGAGTGGAGCGAGATGTCGGCCGGCCAGAAAGGCGCCGAGCTCGAGCACATCGTCCAGTGACGGGCGGGTCGTGGGGTTCTCGCCGATGACGCGAAGCCGCGCGCGGGCCGCGTCCGGGCCGGAGTCGACCGCCGCCTGTCTGACGGTGCGCAGCGCGACCAGGCGAGGGTCGTCGTAGCGATCGTAGTCCTCGCGGTGACGGGAGAGATGCGCGCCGCCGAAGACCGGCGCGGCGAGCGCCTCGACCATCGAGGTCCCGTTGGAGGCGTTGGTGAAATAGACCAGGCCGACGCCGGTCGAAAGGTCGCCGGTCATGTACGAGGTGAAGCGTCGGCCGTTGTTGCCGCTGTGGTAGAACAGCCGGCCGCGTGGCGTGTCCTCCACCCGGATTCCGAGTCCGACCGAGAGACCCGGGCTCGACTCGCGCACGGGGGTGAGAAAGGCCTTCCAGGTCGCCTCCGCCAGTCCCCGGCCGGTCAGAACCGCGGCGACGAAGCGCCCGTAATCCGGTGCGGTCGTGAGCAGCGTGTACGCGGCGTTGGCGTCCGTGTAGCGGCTCACCGGGGCCACCCGCCAGAGCCAATCCTTCGCCTCCGCGGCGTGACCGGCGAAGCGCTCCTGCCAGACGAAGCTCGACTGGCTCATCCCCAGGGGCTCGAACACCTCCCTCCGGGCGAGCTCCTCGAGCGGCCGACCGGTGGCGTGCTCGACCGCCTTCTGGAGATAGACGAAGCCCTCGCCCGAGTACCCGTACGCCGTGCCGGGATCGAACGCCAGCGTCAGCCGCTCGCCTCCCCAGTTGGGCAGACCGGTGCCGTGCGAGAGCACCATGCGACCCGTGATCCGCCGGTAACGCTGGTCGCCCGCGGCGCGGGGATACTCCAATATCTGGGCCAACGGCCGGTCGAGGTCGAACTCGCCGCGGTCCACCAGCCGGAGGACGAGGTAGGCAAAGACCGGCTTGCTGAGGGAGGCGGCCTCGAAGATCGTCCCGGGGTCCTTCACCGTGCCGAATGCGCCGGTCCAGACGACGTCCCCGTGCTCGACCACCGCCATCGAGAGGCCGGGCACGCCGCTCACCCGCAGAATGCCGGGGATGTCGCGTGCCAGGGCGGCGGTGTCGGGACGCCAGTGGCTCACGACCGATCGCGTTGCCGGCGGCTGCCCGCACGCGGACAGGACAAAGCAGGCGGCGAGCGCCGCCTTTGAATGGTGCATCGATGGACTCCGGATCGTCTGCGGCGCGTCGGTCGCACGCATGGCGCGACGGTGGCGCGGGGTGAGGGGATGACCCATCTTTTTTCTCAAAGCTATGCGAATGAGGCGCAATGGCCATCGCGCTTCCGGAGGACCACGATGCTCCCACTTGAACCCGGCCCGGTCCGCCCGCTCTTTCGCGTCCTCGCCTGGGTGCTCGGGCCGGTGGTGCTGGCCTCTGGCCTCCTCATGGTCGTGCTCGACCTCCACGGCGTGACCGCGCGCGGCTGGCCGACCTGGTCGCGCCAGGTGCACACCGGTCTGTGGCTCGGTCTCGGCAACGTCGTCATCGGCTGGATCGTGCTTTCCGCCGCGCGAACCGGCCGGGATCCCTACGTGGTGGCCGACGACGAGCCCGACGATTAGCGCGCGTGGCCGGCGCCCGATCATCGGCGTCATGGGCGCGAGCGAGCCCCGGCCTTCCTCACTGGACGCGGCCCGCCGGCTCGGCCGCCTGCTGGCCGAGGCCGGTTGGGTGGTGCTCACCGGTGGCCGCCCGGCCGGCGTCATGGAGGCGGCGTGCGCGGGCGCGAAATCGGTGCCCGGCAGCCTCACGCTGGGGATCCTGCCCACGGGCCCGGGCGGTCCGGTCAGCGATCAGGTCGACGTGGCCGTGTTCACCGGCCTGAGCGAGGCCCGTAACCTCATCAACGTGCTGAGCAGCGATGTGGTCGTGGCGTGCGGCGTCGAGAGCGCGGGCACCGCGTCCGAGGTGGCGCTGGCGCTGAAGGTCGGGCGGCCCACCATCCTGCTCGCCACCGATCCCGAGGCGGCCGCTTTCTTCCGCGCCATCGCGCCCCGCGAGACCCTTCATGAAGTGGCCACGCCGGACGAGGCGATCGACCTCATCGAGCGAACCCTGGGAATTCCGCGCTGGCGACCGGCGTGAAGACGTCGGTGCCCAGGTATTTGAGGCCGGAGTCGCACATGAGGGTCACCACCGTTGCCCCCGGTCCCAGCCGCTCGCCGATCCCAATCGCGGCGAGCACGTTCGCGCCCGAGGACGTCCCCGCGAACAGGCCCTCCTCCCGTGCCAGCCGTCGCGTCATCGCCTTCGCCTCGTCCGTGCCAATCGGCACGATCTCGTCGACCACGGCCGGGTCCCACAGGGGCGGGATGTAACCGATTCCGACCCCTTCGATCTTGTGCGGCCCCGGCGGATTGCCCCGCAGCACCGACGACTCGGCCGGCTCGACCGCGACGGTCCTGAGGCCGGGCTTGTGGCGCTTGAGGACGGTGGCGGTGCCGCGAATCGACGCCGCCGTTCCCACGCTGTGAACGAAGGCATCGACCGCCCCGCCGGTCTGGCTCCAGATCTCCTCGCCCAGCGCATGATACCCCGCCACGCTGTCCAGGTTGTTGAGCTGATCGGTCCAGTAGGTGTGGGGCTCGCGGCTCAGGACGCGGGCGGCCTCGATCATGTCCAGGATCAGCTTCCGGGTCGTGCGGCCGCCTTCGCTTTCGACCAGCGTCAGCTCCGCGCCAAACGCGGCCATCTGATGGAGCTTGTCGCGGCTGAAGGCATCGGAGGTCACGATCCGGATGCGGTAGCCCCTCACCGAGCACAGGAACGCGAGCGACGCTCCCGTGCTTCCGCCCGTGTACTCCACCACCGTGTCGCCGGGCCGGAGCCGGCCGTCCGCCTCCGCCCGCGCGATCACCGATTGCGCCATCCGGTCCTTCATGCTGCCGGTGGGGTTCTCCCATTCGAGCTTCACCAGGATGTTGGCGCACCCGGGGGGCACGACCTTGCGAAGGCGAACCAGGGATGTATTTCCGATGGCGTGCAGGATGTCCACCGCTGAGCTCTCCCGCTGCTGGGTTGGGGGGAATGACGCCCGTGAAATGTCGACCCAGCCACTCCCGGCGTCCACTGTGCCCTACGCCCTGCTGGCGGATCTCCTGCTCCTGGTTCACGGAGCATTCGTGCTGTTCGTGGTCGCCGGCGGCCTGCTGGTGCTCCGCTGGCCTCGGCTGGCCTGGCTGCACCTGCCGGCCGCGGTGTGGGGCGCGGGGATCGAGTTCACCGGACGCGTCTGCCCGCTGACACCGATCGAAAACGCCTGGCGCCGGGCCGCCGGCGGCCCAGGCTATCAGGGCGGGTTCATCGAGCACTACGTGACCGCGGCCTTGTACCCCGCCGGACTCACCCGCACGGCGCAGGTGGTGCTCGGCCTGGGCGTGCTGGCGGTGAACGGGTGGGTATACTGGAGGCTCTGGCGGCGGCGTGCCTCACCCCGACCGCCGGCCTGACGCCGAGAGCGGAGCGGCAGGCCAAGCCGTTGCACGGGCAACCGCCCTACCTGGGAGACATCGACTGTGGCTGGCGGAGCAAAGACGGAGTCCTGGGGCATCGGGACCGCATACGAGCCCTTCATCGGCCGGTGGAGTCGGGCCATCGCCGGCGAGTTCCTCCGCTGGCTGCGCCTGGAGAAAGGCGCGCGCTGGGTCGAGCTGGGCTGCGGCACCGGCGCGCTGAGCCACGCCATCCTGGACACGACCGCGCCCGCGACCGTGGTCGCCAGCGATCGCTCGCGCGACTACGTGAGCTACGCCCGGGGAGGTGCGCGCGGCCCCGGCGGCCGATTCGTGGTGAGCGATGCCACCCGGCTGCCGCTCGCCACCGGCGTCGCCGACGGGGTCGTCTCCGGCCTGCTGCTCAACTTTCTTCCCTATCCGGCGGCCGGTCTGACCGAGATGCGCCGCCTGGCCACGCCCGGTGGTACCGTGGCCGCCTATGTGTGGGACTACGCCGACCGGATGGAGCTCCTGCGGATCTTCTGGGACGAGGCCGTCGCGCTCGATCCAGCGGCCGCGCCGCTGGACGAAGGGCGTCGCTTTCCCATCTGCGATCCCCAGGCGCTGGAGCGCCTCTGGCGTGAGGCCGGGCTCACCGAAGTCGCGAGCGCCGCACTGGAGGTGGCAACGCCGTTTGGCGATTTCGAGGACTACTGGCGCCCATTTCTCGGCGGGCAGGGGCCCGCGCCGACGTATGTGGCGTCGCTCGCGCCTGGTCCGCAGAAGCGGCTGCGGGAACGGCTCCGGGCGCGTCTCGCCGCCGGGTCGGGACCTATCGAGCTCCGGGCGCGTGCCTGGGCCGTGCGCGGGACCGCCTGAGCGTCTTCTCGAACCAGTGGTGGGCGTAGGGGTCGGCGTTGAAGGCCGGCACCTCGTGATAGCCGGCGCTCCGGTAGAGCCGTATGGCCTCCGCAAGCGCCCGGTTGGTTTCGAGCCGGAGCGTCGTCACGCCTAGCGCATGGGCCTGCTCCTCGAGCGCTGCCAGCATGCGGCGCCCGATGCCCAGACCCCGTGCGCTGTCGGCCACCCACATTCGCTTGAGCGAGCCCACCCCGCTCGAGATCAGCTTGACGGCGCCGCAGGCGACGGGCTCGCCGTCGATCGACCCCACCAGAAACGCGCCCCGAGGCGGCATCAGCTCGCGGTCTTCGGCGGGCAGGCTCGCCGCCGGATCGAACCCGGCTTCGAATCTCCGATTCAGCTCGGCGAAATAGCTGGCCACGCCGGCGCGTGCCCCGGGTGACTCGGGGCTCATCCGCTCGATCCGGAGGCCGGCCAGGCGGAGCAGGCGGTGGACTTCGGTCATCGCCTCCACCAGGCGGCCCCGCTGCGTCCCGGGCAGCGACTCGAGCAGTGCCGTGGCGGCTCGGTCGGATCGCCGGTTCATCTCCCGTACTTCGCGCCGGCCCGCCGCGGTCCATCGCGCCGTGCGGACCCGCTGATCGCGAGTGCCGGGACCGAGGGTGACCAGCCCTTCGCGCCGCAGGCCGTCGACCAGACGGCTCACGTAGCCCGAGTCGAGCCCCAGGCGCTCCCGCAGCTCGCGCAGGTCCGCGCCATCGGGGCCGATCTCGTACAGCAGACGGGACTCGCCCAGAGGCCGGTGGCGCCCGAGGAAGTGGTCGTCGAGCGCGCCCACCCGCTGGGTGACCAGCCGGTTGAAGCGGCGAACCTGGGCAATGGCGGCGCGGTCCATTGTCTGACTTTAGTCAGAGATCGCCCGGCCGTCCAGAGGGACCCGCCCGTCTGTGCCCCGAGCCTGTCCCGTGTATGTTTGGCCCTCGACGACACTCACCCCCGAGGGCTGTGATGTTCCGACTTGCGACCTGTTCGACCCTGCTCCTCGTTGCCCCACTGCTTCCCGCCGCCGCCCAGGCGTCCGCCACCGAGACCACCGCCACCGCGTCGCCCCATGGCGTGGATGTGGCCGGCATGGACCGGTCGGTCAAGCCCGGCGACGCCTTCTACGAGTACGCCAACGGCACCTGGCTCAAGCAGACCGAGATCCCGGCCGACCGGAGCACCTACAGCGCGGGCGCGATGCTCGCCGAGATCGTCGACCGCCGGGTGGCCGAGCTGATCCAGGAGACCGCGAAGGCCAGCGCGCCGACCGGCTCGGAGCGCCGGAAGATCGGGGAGTTCTACACCAGCTTCATGGACACGACGGCGATCGAGGCCGCCGGCCTCGCACCGCTCAAGCCGACGCTCGACTCCATCGCGGCGATCCATGACCGCGCCGATCTCGCCGGCTTCCTGGGCTCGACGCTCCGGGCCGACGTGGATGCGCTGAACAATACCAACTACTACACCGAGAACCTGTTCGGCCTGTGGGTGGCCCAGGACCTCGACGATCCCACGCACTATTCGCCGTTCCTGTTCCAGGGTGGCCTGGGCATGCCGGAGCGGAGCTACTACCTCGATTCCTCGGCCACGATGGCGACCATCCGCGGCAAGTATCGCGACCATGTCGCTGCCATGCTGGGACTGGCCGGCGTGCCCGACACGGGGGCCAAGGCGGCGGCCATCGCGGCGCTGGAGGCGCGAATCGCCCAGGCGCACTGGTCGCGCGAGGCCTCGGGCGACGTCGCGAAGGGCAACAATCACTGGGCTCGCGCCGACTTCGCCACCAAGGCGCCCGGCCTCGACTGGGACCGCTACTTCGCCTCCGCCGGATTGAGCCAGGCGCCTCGCTTCGTGGTGTGGCAGCCCAGCGCGGTCACCGGCATCGCGGCGCTCACGGGGAGCGAGCCGCTCGATACCTGGAAAGCGTATCTCACCTATCACGCGATCCAGTCGCGCGCGGCTCTGCTGCCGCGAGCGTTCGACCGCGAGTCGTTCGCGTTCTACGGTCCGGTGCTCACCGGCGCCAAGCAGCCGCGCGATCGATGGAAGCGAGCCGTGACCGCGACCAATGACGCGCTCGGCTTCGCGGTGGGCCGGCTCTACGTGGCGCGCTATTTCCCTCCCGCCGAGAAGGCCCGGGCAGAGGCCATGGTGGGGAACCTGATCGCGGCGTTCCGCGCGCGGATCGACCGGCTGGACTGGATGGCCGCCGCCACGAAGCGCCAGGCCAAGGCCAAGCTCGCCGTGCTCAAGGTAGGCGTCGGCTACCCCGACACCTGGCCCACCTATGACGACCTCGAGGTGGTGCCGGGCGACGCGTACGGCAACGTCGAGCGCGCCCGTCTGCGGCAGCTGCGACACAGCCTGGCACGGCTTGGCCGGCCGGTCGATCGCGCGGAGTGGGTCATGACCCCCCAGACGGTGAATGCGGTGAACCTGCCGGCCATGAACGCGCTCAACTTCCCGGCCGCGATTCTCCAGCCGCCCTACTTCGACCCCCAGCGTCCGCTGGCGATGGACTACGGCGCCATGGGGGCGATCATCGGCCACGAGGTGAGCCACAGCTTCGACAACTCCGGCGCGCTGTTCGATGCCCGCGGGCGGCTGCACAACTGGTGGACGCCGGAAGACTTCAAGCACTTCAAGGCGTCCTCGCAGCAGCTGGTGGCCCAGTATGACTCCTATCGACCGTTTCCCGATCTCGCGGTCAAGGGCCAGCAAACCCTGGGCGAGAACATCGCCGACCTCGCGGGCCTCACGGCCAGCTACGATGCCTTCCATCGGGCGCTGCACGGCAAGCCCGCGCCCACGGCGGATGGTTTCACCGGCGACCAGCAGTTCTACATCAGCTACGCCCAGAGCTGGCGCGGCAAGAGCCGCGACCTGGCGCTTCGGAACCGGATCCTGACCGACGGCCACGCGCCGTCCCAGTATCGTGCGCTCACCGTGCGCAACATTGACTCCTGGTATCAGGCGTTCGGGGTGAAGCCGGGGGATTCGCTCTATCTGGCGCCGGCGGATCGGGTGCGGGTGTGGTAGCGGGGTAGGGGGCTGGACTGGGGAGTCACCCTGAGCGAAGCGAAGGGGGCATGAGCCAGCGCATGCCCCCTTCACTGCGTTCAGGGTGACTCGTTGCTTCGCCTCAATTCCGCTACGCCGCCGCCCGCACCGCGCCGCTTCGCTTCCGATACCACAGCCGGCCTTCACGCACCACCCAGATCGCCGTCGCAAGCGCCAGCGGAAGGAAGAAGTAGATCAGCCGATAGCCTACCAGCGCGATCAGCACGGACGAAGTCTTGAGCGCCGGGCTCAGGCCCCAGAGCATCACGGCCTCGAACACGCCGAGGCCGGCCGGCACCTGCGTCACCAGTCCCGCGATCTGCCCCAGCAGGAATACGGCGAAGAAGACGTGGAACGGTACCCGATGCGGTAACAGCACGTACAGCGCCGCCCCCGACAACACCCAATCCGCGAACGAGACCCCGATCTGGGCCAGCGCCCGCCGCAATGATGGTCGGGGCAGCTCCCATCGCCAGAGCTTGAGGTCGCCGCCGGGTCGAGCGCTCCAGACCAGGTAGGCTGCCACCACGGCCAGGCAGACGAACCCGAGTGGCCGCGCCGTATGCAGCGGGAGCCGCAGGAATCCCGGCACCAGCACCGGCTGGAGCGCGAACGCGAGCCCGGCCGACGCGAGCAGACCCACGACGTAGGTGACGGTGTTGAGCGTGATCACCCGTGCCGCGTCGGTCCGCTCGATGTGCCACTGGGAGTAGAGCCGGTAGCGCACGGCGGCCCCGGTCACGACCGAGAGCGGAAGCGAGTTGGCGAAGGCATAGCCCAGGAACGCGGCGTAGGCGATGCGCCGAAACGGCAGCCGCCGGCCCAGCGCCGCCAGCGACACGGCGTCGTACCCGGCGAGCGCGAGGAAGCCGAGCACGGTGGCCGCGAGCGACAGGATCACGCGCAGCGGCGGAAAGCTCCGGAGCTCCGCGAGAATCTCGCGCAGGGGGTGGTCACGGAGCTCGGTACGCAGCACGTACACCGCGGCGGCGAACAGCAGCAGGCTTACGGCCGCGCTGAGGACACGGCGCCAGGTGCCCCGGGTTCTGGAGGTCATGGTGGAGGGGTAGCGCGCGCAAAGCTACCGCGCGGTGAGTGGCGTCACTGGACCCCGAGACAGAGTGGCGAGACGCCCGCACATGAAAAACGCCGCCGACCGCGGAACGGTCGGCGGCGATCACCGCGGGCGTCGACTCAGACCTTCGCCTTCTTGAACAGCGGCAGGTACTGGCCGTACCCCTCGGCCTCGAGCTTGTCCACCGGGATGAACCGCAGCGCCGCCGAGTTCATGCAGTAGCGCAGGCCCGTGGGCTTCGGCCCGTCGTCGAACAGGTGCCCCAGATGGGAGTTGGCGTGCGCCGAGCGCACCTCGGTCCGCTCGACGAAGAGCTGGTGGTCGCTCTTCGTGGTGATGTTCGCCGGCTCGAGCGGGCGGACGAAGCTGGGCCAGCCGGTACCGGAGTCGTACTTGTCGAGCGAGCTGAAGAGCGGCTCGCCGGACACGATGTCGACGTAGATACCGGGCTCGTGGTTGTCCCAGTACGCGTTGTGAAACGGCCGCTCGGTGCCCTCGCGCTGGGTGACGGCGTACTGCTCCGGCGTGAGCTTCTGCTTGAGCTCCGCGTCGCTCGGCTTCTTGAAGGTCATGGCGTTCCATCCCGTGGTGTGCGTCGTGGCCGCCGGCTGGGCCTGCGCCGCGGCGGTCCCGGCGAGAGTCGCCAGGAGCAACGCGGCCGTCAGCAGCCCGCGGGTGATCTCGTTCCCTCGTCTCATCGGCTTGCCTCCTTGGGGGCCCCGAGGTCGCCCCACAACTCCTTCAAGCGCGCATCCCGCCGGCAGCCGATCCGGTAGGCCTCGTAGCGCTCGGGATTCTTCTTGTAGAACTGCTGGTGGTACTCCTCGGCCGCGTAGAAGGGCGAGACCGGCTGGATGGCCGTCACCACCGGCGTCCGGAACCGGCCCGACCGGTCGAGCGCCGCCTTGGACGCCTCCGCCTCGCGCTTCTGCTCCTCGTCCCCGTAGAAGATGATGGAACGATACTGCGGTCCGCGGTCGCAAAACGCCTGATTCGGCGTGGTCGGATCGATGTGATGCCAGTAGATCAGCAGCAGGCTGTCGTACGAGATCCGGTCAGGTCGGTAGGTCACCTGCACCGATTCCGCATGACCGGTCTGGCCGGTCTCCACCTGCTCGTACGTCGGATTCTCGAGGCTGCCTCCCGCATATCCGGCCGTGACCCGGGTGACGCCCGGGATCCCATCGAATGCCTTCTGCATGGACCAGAAGCACCCGCCCGCAAAGAGCGCGGTGCGCGGGGCGGGCGGCGCGCGAAATCCCAGCGCGACCCCGGAGGCAAGCACCAACGCGGTGAGTGCCGCGATCCGTGAGCGGTGGGTAACTGAGCGGCTCCGCATGGCTGTCCGTCGGTTCGAGTCAGCCTAATAACGCACGGGAGGCCCGGTCGGATCCCTGCGGCGGGTAACGGCAGGAGGCGAGCGTGTAACCCTCGTGCTCGCTTGGGGTTTCGGGCGGGGCTTCAGGGGCTCGGCTAGCGGCCCTGGTCCAGCCGTTCCGGCGGCCGCTGCTGGGCCAGCAGCCGCTCCGCGAAGTCTATCCGCTCCTGTGCCTCACCCAGCTCTTGCCGGAGCGAGCCCACCTCGTTCTCGAGCGACTGCAGCCGGTCCGACACGTGGGGATCGGCCGCGCGCTTGGTCTCGGCTTGGATGGTGGCGATCCGGACCGCTCCCCACGCGAGGATGGCGGCAATGGGGATGAAGACTCCGGCGGCTGCTGGATCCATGGGCTCCTCGGTCGGCACGGTGCTCGACCATCGGGTCTGAGGATGAAGCTAGGGACGGATTTGGGAGGGATCAACCGGCCGGCTTACGCGAGGGGGAGCCGCGAGCGTCAGCGCGAGCCCGCCGGGGCCAGCGAGATCGAGTCGGAGCCGGAGGCGAGCGAGTGCTCGGCGGAATCGAACACGGGACGACCGCCGACGATCACCGTGAGCCGCGAGAGGGCGGCGGGGACTTCGAGTGTATAGCGGCCGGCCGGGTTGTGGTTGTCCACCTCGATGCGGCCGTCGGCTACCTGGTAGGCGACGTCGCCGCCGTAAGCCTGAAGCGAGGCGTCGGGGCGGTTGGTCGCGCTCACCATCAGCACGCCACGGGGCTCGGGCTCCGCAAAGGTGACCACCAGCGCACCGGGCGCGGGAATTTGAACACCGCCAGCCACCTGTGCGGGCGCGGTGGGCGTGGGCGCCGGCGCGGGAGACTCAGCCCGAGGCGTGGTGGGAGACACGCCTG
>DATEJD010000255.1:0-6098 GCA_035278325.1 Gemmatimonadales bacterium
GATCGAAACGAGTGGCCGAACCTCGTGCTCGATGGTGTCGAACTGGTTGGTGCCGGATAGAATGAGGCCCGCGGCGAAGGCCCCGATGATGAGGGCGGAGCCGGCCAGGGCGGCCAACCCGGCGAGCGCGAGCGCAAACGCCACCGCAAAAACCAGCAGGACGAACCGCACCCGCATCCGGACCACCAGGTCGAACAGCCGCGGCATGAGAAACCGGCCCAGCAGGACCGCCGCCACCAGGAACCCGACCGCTACCGCGAGCGTCCGCACGATTCCGAGCAAGGTGACCGCGGCGCCCGCGGCAATGCCGGACACGACGCTCAGGATCACCAGCCCGAGCACGTCGTCGATCACGGCCGCGCCGATGATGACCCTGGCCTCCTGGGTTCCCATCCGCTTGAGGTCGGACAGGACGCGGGCGGTGATGCCGACCGAGGTGGCCGTGAGCGTGGCGCCGACGAAGATGGCCGAGGTGGTGAGGTCGCCAGCCGAAGCGGCGGGATGCGGGACATAGGCCCAGTAGGCGTAGCCCAGGCCGAAGGGGACCACGACGCCGACCACCGCTACCGCGAGCGATGCCGGCCCCGCCCGGAACATCTCGCGCAGGTCGGTCTCGAGGCCGATCTCGAACAGCAGCAGGAGCACGCCGAGCTCGGCGAGCACGTGCACCAGCTCACCGCCGACACCCTCGTGCGGAACGATGCCGAGCACGCTGCTCCCCAGCAGCACCCCGGCGACCAGCTCGCCGAGGACGGCGGGCTGGCCGATTCGCTCGGCGAGCTCACCGAGCAGCTTGGCGGCGACGAGGATGGCGGCCAGGGCCAGGAAGAACCCGGCGACCTCCACGCTACAGCGGCTCCTCGGCTCGAGGGCGGAGCGTGAAGGTCTTCTTGAGCAGCGGGAGGTCCACGCTCTCGGTGTACTCGGTATCGATGATCACGCGGCTGTTGGTGCGCTGGATCCGGAACCGGGGGGTGGTCCCGCCCAGCAGCGAGTCGGCCTGGGCCATGAGGCGGCGCTGGATGACATCGTCGGTGTTCTGCCGGGCGAAAATGGCCTGCTGTCGCATGTCGTCGAGCAGCTGGTAGTAGCGCCAGTAGATGCCGCCGAGGTGGATGCCGTAGTAGGCCGCCGCCAGAAAGAGCGCCGCTGAGACGAGGCAGCCGAGGGAGCTGGCACCCCGGCGGGAAAGCCGCAGGCTCACCATTGCGACTGCGCTCCTTCCACGATGTTGGTCACCAGGTCATCCAGCGCGCGCTGGCGGCCCTGCACCTCCTGGCCCGGGTCGTACTCGCCCTTGAGGAGGAGGCCGCTTCGCTGCCAGAGGGGCTTGCCACGCTTCTGGTCCATGATCTCGACCGACACCGTGATCTGGACCTCACGCTTGGTCACGTTGACCGTGCGGTTGGTCTCGCCGGCGTACTGCACCGGCAGGTCGGGGTCGTATCGCACGATCGTGCCGCGCACGATTGCGTCGGCCTGGGCCTCGGAGGCTGGGCGGAGGCCCAGCCGGCCCTGCAGCGCGTCGCGCACACTGGTGGCGACTTCCTGCGTCAGCGTGGGCTCGGCGGTCTGGTTGTCGAACGGGAGCAGCGCGACCGTCTTGATGGACGGCGGCAGTCCCCCGCCCGCGAAGCCGTACAGGCAGCCGGTGAGGCCGGCGGCCATCAGAGCCAGCAGGAAGCTACGGCTTGCGATCAGTCCAGATCTCAGGCGCAAAGTCGGCCCGCGAGGTCGAGAGGAAGGTGAGGTTGAGCTTGGCCGGCACGCTGGGCACCACCAGCCGAGCGGTGAGCGGCGCACCTGCGCTGTCGAGCGTGGTCTCCGCTCGGCCGACCACCTCGCCGCCGTGGCGCACCTCGGTGACCAGCTTGCCCCGCTTGCCGGTGGTGCGCACGTAGCTCACCGTGTCGGTGGCGCCGGCGTACTGCCAGGCGGTCACGTCGCCCTGGCTCACGCCGCGGAGCTGCTCGCCTTCGGCGGGCTGCCGCGCGATGCCGAACATGGCCCACATGAGCGGGTAGTTGGGAACCAGCTTCTTCACGGCGTCGGGCGGCTCGGCCCAGAGCGGCTGATCGCCGATGACCGCGGCGGCCGCTGCTCCGGAGCCGAAGGGACCCGCAACGTCGAACCGCAGCGAATCCGGCGGCGCCACCCGCGCGCTGCCCCGCCCGCCCGCGCTCGACCGCTCGTCCTGGAACAGCCACTTGAAGCGATGCAGCCGGTGCTCGCGCGGCACCGTGGCCTCGACCCACTGCCCCACCTGCTCCCGGCTGACCGGCGTGGCGCCTGCCGGCACGACCGTACCGGGCGCGCTCCTGCAGGCGGCGAGCGATAGCGCAAGATAGGCCACGCGAACACCGCGGTCAACGAAAAAGCGTTGTGGCATCAATAGTTATAGCCGAAGAAGAAGCTGACGAAGCCGGCGTCCCTCTGACTCGGGCTCAGGCTGTAGCCCACGAACTTATTGTTGCTGAACCGGCGGCCGACGTCGAGCCGGAGCACGGTCAAGGGTGCGAGCGCCAAGCGGAAGCTAATGCCATAGCTCCCCAGGAGCCCACGGTCGCTGGTGGTGGAGAAGACCGCCTTGCCGAGATCGGTAAAGAGGCCGGCCTGGATCTGGGGCAGATCCAGATCGCCGAGCGGCGTGCCCAAGGTGAGGTGCGTGAGCAGGGGAAAGCGGACCTCCTGGTTGAACAGGAACGCCTGGGAGCCGACGATGTAGCCGAACTGAGGATAGCCGCGGAGAGCGATGGTGCCGCCGATGTTCACCCGGCGCGGACGGTCGCCGCCGCTGTAGAAGCCGAAGGCGCGCAGCGCCCACGCGCTCTGCTTCCCCATCCGGAAGTAATGCCGCCAATCGCCGCTCAGGAGATAGCTGTCGAAGCGGCTGTTGCTGAAGTCGCTCGACACCCCGGCCGTGAGCGAGAACCGTCCGCCGTCGATGGGGCCGCTATTGATCCACAGCGAGTTGTCGCGCACGTAGCTCAGGTAGTGCGACGCGATCCATCCCACCCGGCGCGGCTCATCGACCGGGAGCGTGAAGTCCACCCGGTCGGAGTGCTCGAGCACCGTGGTGCCTTCGATGCGGGTAAAGCGGGTGAGCGGATAGCGGATGAGCCCGATGGCCCCGTAGGCGGTCTCGTCGTAGGCGACGACGTTCTCGCCCTCGAAGTTCCGGCTCTTGGTGCGGAAGGCCCCGAACCCCCAGTTCACCCGGCGGGACTGGTTCAGGTACACGGCGGTGCCGCTCAGGTTGGAGAAGATGCTGCCCAGCCGACGGCCCTGGTACGACGACACCGAGCCGAACAGCAGGTTGTCGCCCAGGAGGTCGCTCGCGACGAAGAAGATCCCCTGCGCACCGCCGTAGCCCGGGATGACCACGGCGTCGCCGGCGGCGAAGTCGAGCGTGAGCCGCTTCTTGTAGGGCTCCTTCCGGGCGGCCACGCTGGTCGCGGTGTCCTCCGGCACCCCCCACGACCACCGTCCGGCCGGCGCCGGCGTGGCGGCCGCGAAGCGATCGCGCCGGGCGGCGGAGTCGACCGGTATGCGGTACACGTTCCAGCTCAGGTCGTGGAAGCCGCCGACGAGCAGCCCGCCGCCATCCAAGGGGACCGGATCGAACGCGCCGGTCCAGGCCGAGGTCTCCCGGCGCCCATCGCCCAGGGTATCCACCGAGAAGATGTTGAGCACCCCGTCGCGGTCGGAGGCGAAGTAGATCCGATCGTCCGGTGCCCAGATGGGCGACTCGTCCACCCAGGCGCCGGTGGTGAGCTGGGAGATGGCATGGGTCCCGAGATCGAGCAGGAACAGGTTGGCCGCGCCGCCCCGTCCGTCGGCGGTTCGGTCGGAGGCAAAGACGAGGCGGCGGCCGTCGGCGCTGGGGCTCGGGTCGAGATCCTGGTAGAGGTCCGAGGTGAGCGCCTCGAGCTCACCGCCCGGGAGGTGCACCCGATACAGGTCGGAGACGCCGCGCTCGGAGAGCCCGCTCAGCACGATGCTCCGGCCGTCGGGCATCCATTGGGGCGAGAGCAGCGACACCAGCTCGGGGAACTGGTACCGGCCGGCCATGCGCCGTTTCCTGATATCCCACACGATCAGCGCGTCCCGATCGCCGTAACGGGCCGTGAACAGCAGGAGACCCTTCCGTGACGCGTCCATCCTGGACTCGAAGGGATGGAACGACTCGAGCTCGGGCGAGCGTCCGCCAGTGACGATCGCGCGGGCCTTCCCGCCGCGCTCGATCGACTTGGTATAGATGGAGACGTACCCGCTCGACGGGGACAGGTAGGCGATCTGCCCGGGGTTGTCCTCGCCCCCGGTATCGGGCATGGCGGTGGCCTTGACGCCGAGCCGGGCGATCTCGGTGCCCAGCACGTTGAGCGGGGCCAGGCTGTCCACCGACGGGTAGTACTGGCGCCGCATCGCCAGCTGGAACTCGTCGTTCAGCTGATCGAGCGTTCGCCCGTACACCGCCTGGATCGCGGCCTCGAAACTCTCGTGGCGGTTCTGCTCCTTGTACATCATGCCGACGCGCCAGTCGCCGTAGGTATCGGCCAGCCAGCGGTGAATCTGACCGCCGATGGGATAGACGATCGCGCTCGTGACGTAGGCCAGCTGGCGCAGCGACGGCAGCCGGCCGCTCAGCGTCAGGTCCCGCATGACCATGTTGTCGCGCGCATCCTGGCCGGCCGACCACAGCTCGGCCAGTCCCTCGGTCCACCACAGCGGGAAGTTGAACCGGCTGGAGCGGGGCGAGAGGTTGTACGCCTCGACCAGGATGTCGAGCTGGAAGACGTGCACCATCTCGTGCCGCATGGTGTGCCGGAACTCCGCGAAGTTACCGCGGAACGGCAGCGCGACCCGGCGCTTCAGGAAGTCGGTGGCGCCCAGCAGACCCTCGGGCGGCGTGAACGGCAGGATGTTGGTCTGCTCGAAGTCGGTGTGCGAGGCGTACACGATCATCGGGATCCGGGTCGGCACCGCATGCCCGAACTGGATGCTCAGCGTGTCGTAGCTGGCCTCGGCGTAGGCCAGGGCCGGCGCGGCCAGATCCGTCTCGGCGGAGTAGTAGTAGAGATCGACGTGCGGACCCTTGAGGACGCGCCAGTCGAGCTTCCGGTACTGAATCTTGTTCTGGCCGAAAGCGAAGAACTGGGCCCGGGCGGGCGCGGCCACAATGCAGAGCAGTGTCAGCGCGGCGAGCAGACAGCGCGACGGGCGGCGGCTCGCTTCGGGGCGGAGACGGTGGGTCGGCGCGGGCATGCTGGCTGTCTCCGTCCTCGCTCACTTCCTCGCGATCGAGCGAATCACATCGCCCTGCGTAATGCGGGGCAGAATGCCCCCGCCGCTCACGACCTTGCCGAACACGGTGTAGGTCCCGTCAAGGTGCGGCTGGGCGCTCAGGTTGATGAACCACTGGCTCATGCCGGTATCCGGCCCGGATAGCGCCATGCCGAGCATGGGGGCGTCATAGCGGTTCCGATTGATCTCGTCGCGGATGGCGCCACCCGGGCTGCCGAAGCCGTCGCCCCGGGGGTCCCCGTCCTGCACGACGAAGTTGGGCACCACCCGGTGCCAGCGGTTCCGGTCGAAGAACCGCCGGTCGACCAGCCGCAGGAAGTTGTCGACCGTGAGCGGTGCCTCCGGACCCAGGAGCTCGATCTCGATCTGCCCCCGACCCTCGGTGTCGATGACCACGTGCGGACGGGCCAGCGAGTCGGGCGAGGTGAGATAGCGGCGCGCCAGGTCGCGGTACTCCTGCAGGGAACGGCCGGTGGCGACGGGGTGTGACGGACCCCAGCGGGCGGCGGCCTCGGGCCAGTGATCCTCGGCCCAGCGGCGGATCAGGTAGTTGGCGGGCCGGGTCGACCCCTGAAGGAACTCGCGGTCCACGCGGCCCTGCGCGGCGGGTCCGCTGCCCCGGATGGCGAGCATGGCGTCGAGGGCCGAGAGGGCGGCCTCGGGAAACGAGTCGCGACCGGTGGCCTGGTACATCCGGATCAGGGCCGGGAGATCGGCCGGATCCGCCGCGCGCGCCACCGCGTCGGCGGCCACGCTCCGCACGGCCGCGTCGCGGTGCGCGAGGAGGGGGCGCG
>DATEJD010000256.1:0-11989 GCA_035278325.1 Gemmatimonadales bacterium
TCCGCCGGCCCACCGTGATCCTCGAGGTGGGCGACCGGCGCACCGCGCTGGTGGTCGACGCGCTGCTCGGGCAGCAAGACATCGTGGTCGCGCCCTTCGATGCCCCGCGCGGCATGCCGCCGTACGTGGGCGGGGCGACGATCCTGGCGGACGGCGCCCCGGCGCTCGTCCTGGACGCCGCCGCACTGCTGTAGGAGAGACCTCATGGAAGACGTGCGGGGCCTGAAAGAGCTGCAGCTCGACGCGCTGCGTGAGGTCGCCAACATCGGCGCGGGGCACGCGGCCACCGCGCTGTCGCAGATGACCAACCGCACGATCATGATCGCGGTGCCGGAGGTGAACGTCCGGCCGCTCGAGGAGGTCACCGACCTGGTCGGCCGGCCCGACGAAGTGGTGGCCGCGGTGCTCATGCACATGATGGGCGATCTCACCGGTCGCACCCTGGTCATGTTCGATGAGGCGTCGGCCCGAGCGCTCTGTGATATACTGTTCAGGCGGAGTGCCGGGACGACCGGCGAGTTCGGGGCGATGGAGCAGTCGGGCCTCAAGGAGGCCGGCAACATCCTCGCGAGCGCCTACATGAACGCGCTCAGCGATTTCATGGGCATGATGCTGGTGCCGTCGGTGCCCAGCCTGGTGGTGGACCTCAGCGCCGCCGTGCTCACCACGACGTACCTCAATTTCGGCCACGACCGCGACTTCGTCTTCTGCGTCGAGACCTCGTTCCGGGTGGAGGCCACCACCCAGCCCCTGCGCGGCCATTTCCTGCTCCTGCCCGACACGCCGTCGCTGCGGGCCATCTTCGACGCCATCCGCCTGACCTGAGCCGATGCCCGGGCCCGTGCTGTCGGAGCGCGATCTCGCCGTCCTGCGCTCCTTTGCCCGCCGGATCGATCCCTCCGATGCTGGCGCCCACAACAACCTCGGCGTCCTCTACTATCAGAAGGGGCTGATCGAGGACGCCATCGCGGAGTTCGTCCGCGCGCTCGAGCTCGACCCCAAGATGCAGGTCGCGCAGAGCAACCTCGACATCGCCTATCGCGAGAGCGGCCACTACGACCGCCGCATCACCGAGCTTCGCGAGCGGGTGCGCCGTCACCCCGAGGACCGCGACGCCCGCTGGGAGCTGGGCCGGGCGCTCGCCGCCCTGGGCCGCCACCCCGACGCCATCGCCGAGTTCCAGGCGCTCCTCGCCTGGAAACCCAACGACGTGCCGGCCATGGTGCAGCTCGGGCTCGCCGAGAAGGCCCGGGGCAACCTCGACACCGCGACCGACTGGCTGGCGCGCGCGTGCGAGCTCGATCCCGCCAGCGCGGTCGCGCGCTTCTACTATGGCGAGGTCCTCTACAACCGCGGCCTCAACGAGCCCGCGCTCGAGGCCCTCCGCGAGGCCATCGCCCGCAATCCCGACTACGCCGAAGCGCACTACCTGCTCGCGTTCGTGTACGGCGACATCGGTCGGCACGAGGAGGCCCGCGAGTCCACCAGGCGCGCCATCAAGCTGAACCCGACGCTGGCGCGGGCCCAGGCCAACCTGGCGCTCGAGCGCTACGCTCCCGCGGCCGAGACCGGCCGCCGCGGAGACCGTCCCCAGATCGTCGAGGGCGGGACGCTGGCGCACTACAATCTCGGGCTCGCCTTCCGCCAGAAGGGCCTGCTGATCGAGGCGCTCCGCGAGTACACCATGGCGCTCGAAGCGGGCGAAGACCGCCGCATGACCCTGCAGGCCATGGCCGAGGTCCGGCTGCTCCGGCGCGAGCTGCCGGCGGCGCTCGAGCTGTACGACGCGCTGGTCCGCGAGCATCCCGACTCGCCCAAGCTCTGGAACGAGCGCGGGGTCTGCCTGCATCAGGCCGGGCGCCGCGCCGAGGCGATCGCGTCCTACGAGCGGGCGGTCTCGGTCGATCCCGGTTATCAGCTCGCCTGGAACAACCTGGGCGTCGCGCGCGCGGGTGAGCCGCCCGAGGCGTCCATCGACGCCTTCCGCCGCGCACTCGCGGGCGAGCGGCCCCTCCTCGCCGCCCGGCTCAACCTCGGGCTTCTCCTGCTCCAGCGCCACCAGCTGCGCCAGGCGCTGGACGAGTACCAGCTGGCCCTGGGCGAGCAGAACCGGAGCGCCGTGGCCTGGAACGGCGTGGGCCTGGTGCTCATGGAGCTCCGCCGCTTCGAGGATGCGCGGAACGCGTTCGGCCGCGCGGTCGACGCGGATCCGAGCATGGCCGGCGCCCACTACAACCTGAGCTTCGTGCTGAGCCAGCTCGGCGACTTCGACAGCGCGCTTCGCGAGACCCGCCGCGCGCTCGAGCTGGAGCCGCTGTACGTGCCGCAGAAGTTCTCGCTCACGATCGACCTGCAGTACGAGGACCCCACGATCGCCATCGCGCCCGAGCTCGGCACCGAGGCCGGCGGCGATCAGCTGGCGGGTGAGTTCGCCTTCGATCCTCCCGCGCTCGACCGGCTGTTCGCCGAGCTCACGCCCGCCGTGGCGGTGACCAACGGGCACGCCGCCGCGGGCGACGCGCTGGACCTCGCCCGGGACTACATCGCCAAGGGGCTGCTCGATCTCGCGTCGTCGGAGCTGAGCCGGGCCGCGGCGCGGGGCGCGCCCCAGGGCAGCACCGCCGTGCTGCTGGGCGACATCTTCGCCAAGCGCGGTCTCTACGGTGAGGCGCTCGAGCGCTACCGCGCGGCGCGCGCGGCCACGCCCAACGATCCGGACGCCACGCTGGGCGAGATCCGCGCGCTGCTCGCGCTTGGCTGGGCGGGCGAGGCCGCCCCCCTGGCCGACGAGCTGGCCCACCGCGTACGCGGTGATGTGGAGGTGCTGGTGGCGCGCGCCCGGGTCCGCCTCGCGGTCAACGACGCGCTCGGTGCCCTCGACTGTATCCGTGAGGCGCAGACGCTCGACCCGGGTCGCCCCGACCTGTTCCATCTGCAGGCCCAGGTCTCCGCGCGCCTGGGCGACCGCTCGGCCGCGCTGGCCGCCTTCAACGCCGCCCTCCAGCTCGACCCCTCGCTGGTGCGGGTCTGGTTCGAGCTGGGCGGGATCGAGGAGGAGCGCGGCAACACGGCGGCCGCGCGCTCCGCGTACGAGCGCGCGCTCGACCTCCTGCCGACCTACAGCGCCGCCGCCATCGCCCTCGCCGACCTGATGCGCCGCACCGAGAGCCCGCGCGCCGCGGTGGGCGTGCTGATCCGGCTGCTCGAGGCCGACCCGTACGAGCTCGAGGCGCTCACGGCGCTGGGCCGCGCGCTGCTCGAGGACGGCCGCACCGTCCAGGCGCTGGAGGCGTTCGAGCGGGTGCTCCGGTTCGACCCCGAGCACGCGGGCGCGCTCTACTACGAGGGCGCGGCGCTGGCGCGGCAGCGGCAGTTCGATCAGGCGGTCCAGGCCTGGGAGCGCGTGGTCCAGCTCGATCCCGCGGGACCCTACGCCTCGCAGGCGCGCACGCGGGCGCGATCCGCGCGCGATCTCCAGCACATCTTCGCCGCGTCGGTGGGCTGAGCCGTGGCCCTCGAGGGACCGCTCAAGGATCTGCACATCCAGGACGTCTTCCAGCTGCTCGACCTGGGCCGGAAGAGCGGCGTCCTGCGGGTCACCTCGGAGCTCCGCCAGACCGCCGGTACCGTCTGCTTCGAGCGGGGCGGCGTCGTCGCCGCGGCGGTCGGGAGCGACCCCCAGCCGCTGGGCGCGCGCCTGGTGCGCATCGGCAAGATCACCGCCGCCGATCTCGACCGCGCCCGCAGCATGCAGACCAGCGGTGATGACCGCCGGCTGGGCGACATCCTCGTGAGCCTGGGTGCGATCTCGCGGCGCGAGCTGGAGCGCCAGCTCAAGGCCCAGATCGAGGAGGCCGTGTTCGATCTGCTGCGCTGGTCCGAGGGGTACTTCCGGTTCGAGGAAGGGGCGCCCTGCTTCGCGGCGGTCGAGGCGCCGGTGCGGTTCCCCACCGAGGCGCTCCTCATGGAGGCGGCTCGGCGGATCGACGAGTGGTCCCGCATCGGATCCAAGGTGTCGCACCTTCGGCTGGTGCCCCGCCTCCCGCCGCCCGAGGCGCAGGGCTCCGATCCGCTGGACCTGGTGCCGTTCGAGTGGGAGGTCCTGGCGGCCGTCGACGGCACCCGCGACCTCCGCTCGCTGGCGGAGATGCTCGGCCGCTCGGAGTTCGAGGTGGCGCGCACGGTGTACGGGCTCACCAACGCCGGCATCGTGGTGCTCGACGATCCCGCGCATCCCGGACAGGAGGCCGAGCCGGGCCGCGACCTGGCCGCGCTCCTGGTGCCGGCGCGCGAGGCGCTCGCGAGCGCCCAGTACGAGCTGGCCGCGGGCGCGCTCGAGGAGGTGCTCCGCGCCGATCCGCTCATGCCCGAGGCGCGCCGGCTGCTGGGCCTCTGTTACGCCGGGGTGGGCCGCTTCAGCGAGGCGCTCGAGCTGTGGGCCTCGTGGAATAGGCTGGGCGAGCGCACGCCGGGCGAGGAGGCGGAGACGCCCAACGTGGCGCGCCTCTGCCAGTCGGTGGAGACCATCATGAGCGAGCTGGAGCGGTTCCGTGACTGACGATATCCGAGCCTTGACCGCCCGGCTGGCCGATGAGCCGGGCAGCCTGGCTTTCCTGGAGCTGGCCGAGGCGCTGCGACGGCGCGGGCAGCTGGACGCGGCGCACAAGGTGGCGCGCGGCGGGCTCATGCGCTATCCGGGGCTGGCCGACGCGCATGACCTGATGGCCCGGATCCTGAGCGATGAGGGCGACCTCGCCGGCGCGTTCGACGCCTGGGCCTCCGCGCTCCAGCTCGACCCGATGCGCGCCGCCGCGCTCAAGGGCATCGGCTTCCTCTATTTCCGCGCGGGCGAGACCGAGGCCGCGCTGGATCACCTGCAGCGCGCGCTGGAGGTGGATCCCGACGACCGGTCGATCCACCAGGCCATGACCCGGATCGCCGCGGCCGCTGCGGGAACGGCGGGCCCCGACGCATCGGCCGCGCCGCCTCCCGTACCCGCGGTCGCCCAGCCCGCCGCCAGCGCATGGGAGCCCGAGGAGCCGGCCGCGTCGGGTCCGTTCGACGCGATCGATGGCGGCGAGCGCGGCCTGCTCCTGGTCGACGCCAACGGGCTCCGGCTGGGCGGCCGATTGGCCGACGAGCCCAACGATCCCGCGGGCGATCGGGTCGCGGCGCAGCTCGCCGGCGTTTCGCGCGAGGCTGCGCGGGCCATGCGGCTGCTCGGCCTCGGGGCCTGGCATACGATCTCGGTCGAGTCGCCCGACGGGCACATGGTGCTCACGCCGGCCAGTGCCGACACCGTCGTGGTCGCGGCCCGCGAGCCCTCGCTCCCGATGGGGCGCGTTGTCCTCCTGGCCGACCGCGCCGCCCGCTCGGCCCGCGGCTGGCTCGAGGATCAGACGTGACCGCGACCCAGACCGTGCTCGATCGCGTCACGCGGGTGCCCGGGGTCCGGGGCGCGCTGGTCATTGCCGCCACGGATGGGCTGGTCGTGGCCGAGCAGCTCATGGACGGCGTGGATGGGCAGGCCGCCGCCGCGCTCACCGGAAGCCTGGTGGGCCGGCTGGTCCGCACGACGGAGGGTGCCGCCATGCGCCCGCCGGCCTTCATTCAGCTGCGGGGTGAGGCCGGAAGCGTGCTCGCCGCGCTCGGACCCGAGGATCTCGTGCTGGTCGCCGTGGTCGGGCCGGACGCGAATCTGGGTCTCGCCCGGCTGGAGATGCTCGACGCCGCGAGCAAGCTGGCCTGATGAAGGCGCTGGAGCCGTGGGTGATCCAGCCGCTGGAAACCTTCCTGGCCGAGAGCGCGGCCCGGCTCACGCTGCTCATGACCTCTTCGGGTCAGGTGGTCGCGCAGCACGGGTTCTCCCGCTCACTCGACGTCATGACCGCGGCGGCACTGGGCGCCGGCATCGTGGCGTCCACCGAGGAGCTGGCCCGGCTCATCGGAGCCGGCCGGTTCGAGGCCCTGGTACACAACGGCCAGCGGCAGAGCTGCATGCTGGCGGCCTTCTCCACGCCACGGGGTCGGTGGATCGGGCTGGTGGTGTTCGGCCCCGAGACCTCGGTGGGCATCGTGCGCCTGTTCTTCGAGCAGATGGTGCAGCAGCTCTCCGCGGTGGCGCCGCGGGAGCAGCCGCAGGCCCCGATGCTGGCCGAGAACTTCGAAACCGAGCTCAACGCGAGTCTCAAAGCGCTTTTCGGACGGTAACCGGAATGTCCCTGGTCAACTTCACGGCGCGTGAGATCACCTGCAAGATCGTCTACTACGGACCGGGGCGGTCCGGGAAGACGACCAATCTGCAGTACGTCTACGGTCGGGTGCCGGAGAGCCGCCGCGGGCGGATGGTGTCGCTCGCCACCCAGACCGACCGCACCTTGTTCTTCGATTTCCTCCCGCTCGAGCTCGGCACCATCTCCGGCTTCACCACCAAGTTCCAGCTCTACACGGTGCCCGGCCAGAGCTACTACAACGCCACCCGCAAGCTCGTGCTCCAGGGCGCGGACGGCGTCGTGTTCGTGGGCGACAGCCAGGCCCGTCGGTTCGACGACAACCTCGAGAGTCTGCAGAACCTGCAGGACAACCTGCTGTCCCAGGGCGTGGATGTCCGCCAGCTGCCGGTCGTGTTCCAGTACAACAAGCAGGACCTCCCCGGCGACCTGATCCTCTCCCATGCGGAGATGGACGACGCGCTCAATTTCCGGGCGGTGCCGAGCTACGCCGCCGACGCGCTCCATGGAAGCGGCGTGTTCGAGACCCTCCGTGGCGTCTCGGAGCTGGTGCTCAAGCGGCTGGCGGTGGGGAGCCCGGTCGCGTGACCGTCACGCTCAACCCGCTCTACCGGTTCGACACGCTCGTGGTCGGGGCGGCCAACCGTCTCGCGGTCACTGCCGCGAAGGCGGTGGCCGAGTCGCCCGGCACGGTCTACAACCCGCTGTTCGTGTACGCTCGTCCGGGCCTCGGCAAGACCCATCTGCTCATGGCCATCGGCCACGCCGCGCGGGCGATCAACCCGCGACTCGCGGTCGAATATCTCACCCTGGACGAGTTCGTCGAGGCGTTCCACGCGGCCATCGCGGCCGGGCACGGCGAGGCGTACCGCAAGCGGTTCCTCGATGTGGACCTGCTGCTGGTGGACGACGTGCAGTTCCTCACCCACCGCCGGGAGATGCAGGCCGAGCTGCTCCGGTTGACCGACGCCCTGCAGACGGCCAGCCGCCAGATCGTACTCACGAGCGACCGGCCGCCGGCCGACATCGAGGCACTCGACGAGCGCCTGATCCGCCGGTTTGCCGGCGGCCTCATCATCGACGTGGCGGCGCCGGACTACGAGACCCGCGTTGCCATTCTCCGGCGCAAGGCCGAAGAGCGGCGCGCCAGCTTTGCCGAGGGCGTCCTCGAGGCGGTCGCCGGGCTCGACATCGACAACGTTCGCGAGCTGCTCGGGGCGCTCAACCGGATCATCGCGTTCCAGGCCGTGAGCGAGAAGCCGTTGGCTCCCGAGCAGGCGCGTATGCTGGTGGGCGGTGAAGCGGTCGAGATCGCGGACACTCCCGCCACCGGCGAGCCCGGGCGGGCGGCGCGCGGCTCGAATCCGGCGCCTCCGGCGCTCGCGGCCGCGGCGGCGGCCCATGCCGCGCCCGTGACAGCATCGCCAGCGCCATCCGAGTTCGACGACTTCCTGTCCGAGATCGCGGCCACCGTCGCGCAGCAGGTGGATGCGTGGCGGAGCCGGGTGAGTGCGGCCGTGTTGCGGTGGCAGGGCGAAGGATTCCGCACGGCACTGCTGGAGCAGCTGCTCGAGCAGGACATGGTCAACGATCCCGAGCGGGCGCTCCGCGAGTTCGAGGAGGACGTCGAGCGCCTCCAGGCGCTTCAGGCCGAGGCCGCGGCGCTGGTGCCGGACCTCGCCGGCTCGGCGGTCTTCCGCGACCCCGCCAATGTGCCGGCGGCCGAGGAGGCGCTGCGCCAGGCGCGCGAGGAGGGGCCGCCTCCACCGGCACCGTCGCCGCTGTGGCGGCTGGACGGCTTCGTCGAGACCGCGGCGAATCGCGTGGTCCTCGAGGCGGCCCGGGCGGTCACCGCGAGCCCGGGCGACCGCTACAACCCGTTGGTCCTGATCGGCGGGCCCGCCGTCGGCAAGACCCATCTGCTGCATGCCATCGGCAACGCGCTGGCCGACGAGCGAACGCCGGTGGCCTGCCTCAGCGCGCCCGAGTTCACCGGCGAGCTGATCCAGGCCATCGATCGCGATGCCGTGGCGGCCTGGCGCGCTCGCTATCGCCGGGCGACGGCCTTTCTGCTGGACGACGTACACCTCATCGCCGCCAAGGACCGTACCCAGGACGAGCTGTTCGTACTGTTCAACGCGCTCATGGACCAGGGCTGCCAGCTGGTCTTCACCTCCGCGGCGCCGCTGAACGAGCTCATGGGCGTCGAGGCCCGGCTGCGGTCCCGGTTCGAGGGCGGCCTGGTGGTGGAGCTGCCGCCGCCGGATGCGACCATCCGCGAGCAGGTGCTGGCGCGCGACCTCGAGGCCAAGCTCGGCGCCGCCGACGGGGAGCTGGCCGCCTACCTCGCGAGCCGTCCCGCCGATTCGATCCGCGCCGCTCAGGCGCTGCTGCAGCGGGTGCTCGAGGCCGCCGGGTCGAAAGGCGTCCCGCCGACGGCGGCCCTCGCGCGTGAGGTCCTGGAGGAACCGCCGGCCGCACCGCCCGCGCCCCGCCGCCCGTCAGGGCGCTCGAGCGGCATCGTGGGCGCCGGTGCCAACGCCACGCGCAGCCGCGAGAAGATGGTGTGGGAGTGGCCCGAGGTCGCCGACCGCGTCATCGAGGAGTGGCGCTGATGGCAATCAAGGGCAGCCTCAAGGAGGCCAGTCTCCCCGACGTGATCCAGCTCCTCTTCCTGGGACGCCGGACCGGGTGCCTTGCCCTGGCCGACCGCCACAACTTCGGCACCATCTACTTCGAGGAAGGGCACATCGTCTACGCGGCGATCGTGAACCGGCGCGACCGCCTGGGCGACATCCTCGTGCGGAGCGGGCGGCTCACCCAGGAGCAGCTCCAGCAGGCGATCGATCGGCAGGAGGGCGAGCGCGAGCACAAGCTGGGCGAGATCCTGGTGGAGCTGGGGTTCGTGGGCCGCGCCGATCTCGAGAGCCACATCCGGCTCCAGATCGAGGAAGCGGTCTACTACCTGTTCACCTGGACCTCGGGCACGTTCAACTTCGAGGCCGGGGTCCGGCCCGAGCGCGAGGACTTCCTGGTCCGCATCAACCCCGAGTTCCTGCTGCTCGAGGGTGCCCGCCGGGTCGACGAGTGGAGCCTGATCGAGAAGAAGATCCCTTCGTTCGACCTGATCTTCTCGGTCGATCCCAGTCACATCGGGGAGTCCGCGCCCGAGCTCTCGGCCGAGCAGCACCGGATCGTGCGGCTGCTGGACGGCACCCGCGATGTCCAGGCGGTCATCGACGAATCCGGGCTGGTGGAGTTTGAGGTAGGGAAGGCGCTCTACGGCCTTCTCACCGCGGGCTTCGCGCACCGGGTGGGCACGTCGGCGGCGGCGGCGCCCAAGGTGCACGACGGGCGGGTGGATGAGCACCGGAACCTCGGCATCGCCTTCTACAAGGCGGCCATGCTCGACGAGGCGTTGCGCGAGTTCCGCCGGGTGGCCGACCTCCGGCCCTCCGACCCCAGCGCGCCCTTCTACCTCGGCCTCATCGCCCTCCGGCAGGGGCGCTGGGACGAGGCGGCCAGCGCGTTCACGCAGGCCGCGGGGTCGGCGGGCACGAAGCCGGCGGCCCTCCACAACCTCGGCTATGCCCTCGAGCGACTGGGTCGCCTGGACGAGGCCGAGGCCGCGTACGGCGAGGCGGCGGGCCGGGCGAGGGACGACGCCCGCATCATGCTGAGCTGGAGCGTCGCGGCCATCAAGCGCGGCGAGCATCAGGTCGCCCAGGGGCGCCTGGCCCGCGCGCTCGAGCTCCTGGGCGGAAAGCCGGCGCCCGCGCTCTGGTACTGGGCCACCACCCTGGCGAGTATCGGCCTCGACGACGCGCCCGGCGCGGTCAAGACCGCGCGCGCGGGCGTGGAGGCCTACCCCAGCAACGCGGTGCTGCAGAACAATCTCGCGGTGCTGCTCGAGCTCTCCGGCGACGCGCAGGGCGCCGAATCCGCGCTCCGGGCCGCGCTGGGCGAGGACGCCTCGCTGCCCCAGGTGTCGAAGAACCTGGCCGACATCCTGTATCGCAACGGCCGGTACGAAGAGGCCAGCGAGGCCTACGAGCGCGCCGCCAAGCTCGCGCCCGACCTGGGCGACGATCTGTACTTCAAGCTCGGCAACATCGCCTACAAGCGCAGGGACAAGACCCGGGCGCGCGAGAGCTGGAGCCGCGCCACCGAGCTCAACCCGGGCCACGAGCTCGCGCGGGCCAACCTCGAGATGCTGGACATGACCCCGTGACGGCGGACGACGCGGCCTTCGCGGCGCTGGCGCGCCAGATCGCCCAGACGAGCGGGTTCACCGTCGAGGCGTACAAGGACAAGTGTATCCGCCGCCGGATCGCGGTCCGCATGCGCGCCTGCGGCGTCCACACCTATGACGACTATCGGGCACTCCTGAGCCGGTCGCCGGCGGAGTACGAGCGGCTGCGTGACGCGCTGACCATCAACGTCACCCGGTTCTACCGCAACGCCGAGACCTGGGGCCTGCTCCGCCGCACCGTGCTGCCGGCGCTGTTCGATCGGCCACGGGTGGAGGTGCGGGTGTGGAGCGCGGGCTGCGCGTCCGGCGAGGAGCCGTACACCCTCGCCATGCTGGCGGCCGACCTGCTGGATCAGGCCGGCCGGAGCTCCGAGCTGAGCCGCCTCACCGTCGATGCCACCGACATCGACCGCGCGAGCCTCGACCGCGCGCGGGCGGCCTGCTATCGCCGCGAGGGACTCACCGAGATGCCGCCGGAGCTCACGGGCGCCTACTTCGAGGAGGCCGGCGAGCAGCGACGGGTCACCGACCGGGTGCGCCGCCGGGTCCACGTCCGCCAGCACGACCTGAGCCGCGACAGGCCGCCGCGCACCGACTACGATCTGATCCTGTGCAGGAACGTCGTGATCTATTTCGATCGCCCCATGCAGGAGCGCCTGTTCCAGACCTTCGCCGATGCGCTGCTTCCCGACGGGTTCATGGTTCTGGGCAAGGTGGAGACCCTGTTCGGCGCCGCCCGCGATCGGCTGGTGCTGGTCGACCCGCGCGAGCGTATATACCGGCGGCCGGCGTGAACGGCGAGATCATCGTGCGCGTGGCCGACCTCCGGGTGGGCTCGAACACGGACGTCCTGGTCACGATCGGTCTGGGAAGCTGCGTCGCGGTCGTGCTGCACGATCCGGTGGCCAAGGTCGGCGGCCTTGCGCACGTCCTGCTGCCCTCGCCGGCGCTGGGCCGGAAGGACGACAGCCCGGCCAAGTTTCCGCAGACGGCCGTGCCCAGGCTGCTCGAGCTCATGGCGCCGCTCGGCGCCAACGCTCGCCGGGTGATGGGGCGCCTGGTGGGCGGGGCCAGCATGTTCGCCGGGCTCGCGGCGCCAGGCACGATCCAGATGGGTGAGCGGAACACCGTGGCCTGCCGCCAGGTGCTGATGGAGCTCGGGATCCCGATCGCCGCCCAGGCCACGGGCGGGGACTACGGCCGCACCGTGAAGCTCTGGGTGAGCGACGGACGGCTCGAAGTCTCCTCGGTGTCGCATGGCATCCAGACCCTCTGACCCGCAGCGCGTCCTGATCGTCGACGACAGCGCCTTCTTCCGGCGGCTGTTGAGCGACGTGGTGGACGGAAGCGGCGACTTCCGGGCGGTCGCCACCGCGCGCAACGGAATCGAGGCGCTGCAGAAGGTGCACGATCTGGAGCCGGACGTGGTGCTGATGGACCTCGAGATGCCGGACCTCGATGGGCTCGGCGCGATCGGCTACATCATGTCGGAGTCGCCGCGGCCGAT
>DATEJD010000257.1:0-3837 GCA_035278325.1 Gemmatimonadales bacterium
GCTCACCGCTCACCGCTCCCCTCTATATTTCTCCACCATGACCCCCCCACGCCCCGTGATTGTCGGAACGGGCATCGCCGGCCTCTGGACGGCCTGGCGGCTCGCTTCCGAGGGGCACTCGGCCATCCTCGTGACCAAAGAGACCCTCGCGGACAGCGCCAGCGCCTGGGCGCAGGGCGGCATCGCGGTGGCGCTGGGGCCCGGGGACAGCCCCAGCCAGCATGCGGCCGATACGCTGGCGGCGAGCGACGGGCTGGCCGATCCGGAGGCGGTTCGCATTCTCACAAGTGAAGGTCCGGATAGAATTTACGAGCTGCTCGCGCTGGGGGCGCGATTCGACCGAGGGCCCGAGGGGCGGCTCCGGTTCGGGCTCGAGGCGGCCCATACCCGGCCCCGGATCATCCATGCGGGCGGCGACCGCACGGGCGCGGCGCTGATCGGCTGCCTGGCCCAGGTCATCCGGCAGCACCCCAGAGTCGAGCCGCTCGAGCACACCGAGGTCGTCCGCCTGCTGGTGGATGAAGGGCGGGTCGCCGGCGTCATGGCGCTCGCGCGGGGCGAGCCGAGCCGGCCGATCCGCTCCACGGCCGTGGTGCTCGCGACCGGGGGCGTGGGGCAGCTCTACGCCGTCACCACCAACCCGAAGGTCGCCACCGCCGACGGCTGGGCGCTGGCGCACCATGCCGGTGCCCGGCTGCGGGATCTCGAGTTCCTCCAGTTCCATCCCACCGCACTCAAGCTCCCCGGGGTGAACCCGGCGCCGCTCATCTCCGAGGCCGTTCGCGGAGCCGGGGCGCTACTGGTGGACCGGGACGGGCGGCGGTTCGCGCTGGACGCCGATCCTCGAGGCGAATTGGCGCCGCGGGATGTCGTCGCCCGCGCGGTCGCGGCGGCCGACGCCGCCGGCGGTGCCTGGCTCGACGCCCGGCAGGTGGCCGACTTCCCGTCCCGCTTCCCCGGGATCACCGCCATGCTGGCACGCCACGGGCTCGACGCCGGCCGCGACCTGCTGCCGGTGGCGCCCGCGCTCCACTACGCGATGGGCGGGATCCAGACCGATCTCGAAGGGCGCTCGAGCCTGCCGGGCCTGTGGGCCGCGGGAGAGGTCGCGTCGACCGGTGTCCACGGCGCCAACCGGCTCGCATCGAACTCGCTGCTCGAGGGACTGGTGTTCGCCGACAGAACCGGGCGCTCCGTCGCGGCCACCCCAGCGCGCGAGCCGGCGGCGTTCCCCGCCGGGCAAACAACGCCGCTTCACGACTCGGGCGACGACGAGCGCTGCGAGCCCATCCGCGCCGCGATGCGTGAGACGATGACCGCCGACGTCGGCGTGCAGCGCACCGAGGCCTCCCTGCTCCACGCCGAAGCCGAGCTCGACCACCTCACCCGCGCAGCACCGGCGGGCGCGTGGCGCACTCGCAATCAGTTACTCGTTGCACGGCTGATCACTCAAGCGGCCCGCCGCCGCCGAGAGAGCCGCGGCGGTCACCGCCGCGCCGACTATCCACCGGCGGCGCTCAAGCGCGAGACGGCATGACGATGCTCGTGAGCCGGAGCGGGGCGCAGGCGAGCCGGCGCAGGGGACCGGCCGAGACGACACTGCGTTCTTTTGTGGCGGCTCGGCCGGTTCCCTACGCCGGCTCGCCTGCTCTCCGCTCCGGCTCGACCCCGACACCGGACCAGCAGCGATGACGCTGAGCCTCCCCGTCATCGAGCGCCTCGACGAAACCCCCGAGGAGATCGCCGCGCTCCAGGCCGAGATCCGCTCGCTCGCCAAGCGCCGGAACGCCGTGGTCCTGGCCCACAACTACCAGCGCCCCGAGGTCCAGGACGTCGCCGACTACGTGGGCGACTCGCTGGGCCTGAGCCGCCAGGCCGCCGCCACCAAGGCCGACGTCATCATCTTCGCCGGCGTGCACTTCATGGCGGAGACAGCGGCCATTCTCTCGCCGCAGAAGCGGGTGCTGCTCCCGGATCTCAAGGCCGGCTGCTCGCTGGCCGCGACCGTGACGGCGGAGGACGTGCGACGATGGAAGGCGGAGTTCCCGGGCTACATCGCCGTCGGCTACGTGAACACCACGGCGGAGGTGAAGGCCGAGCTCGACTACTGCTGCACCAGCGGCAACGTGCTCGACGTGATCGACGCGATTCCCGAGGACAAGGGCATCCTGTTCCTGCCCGACTTCTTCCTCGGCGCCCACGTGCGCCGCATGCGTCCGCACCGGCGGGTCGAGGTGTGGATGGGCGAGTGCCACGTCCACAAGGGCATCCGCGCCGAGACCCTCAATTCGGCGCGGGAGCACTACCCCGACGCCGAGGTGCTGGTGCACCCGGAGTGCGGCTGCGCGGGGCAGCTCATCTACGAGATGGGTCGAGGCGACATCAAGCCCGAGGGGCTCCACATCGCCTCGACGGAAGGGATGATCCGCGCGGTGCGCGAGCGGCCGGCCCGCCGGTTCATCGTCGCCACCGAGACTGGGATCATGCACCGCATGCGGCAGATGGCGCCGGAGAAGGAGTTCATCGCGGCCGACCCCGAGGCCGAGTGCGCCTTCATGAAGACCATCACGCTCCCCAACGTGCGCGACTCGCTCGCGCTCGATCAGTACCACATCACCGTCCCGCCCGACATCGCCGCGCGCGCCCGGAGTGCCATCGACCGCATGGTCGCGCTGGGGAAGTGAACCCCGACGTCGAGCGCATCGCTGCCCAGGCCCTGGCCGAGGACGGCGACACCGACATCACCACCGCCGTCACCATCCCGCCCGGGCTCGAGGCCGAGGGCAGCATCGAGTACCGGAGCGGCGGCGTGCTGGCCGGCGCCGCGTACGCCGACGCAGTGGCCCGGGCGTGCGACTGCCGCATCGAGTGGCGCGCGCCCGACGGGCGGAGCGTCCCCGCGGGCGCCGTGGTCGGTATCGTACGCGGCACGCTCGCGCACATCCTCCGCGCCGAGCGGCCGATGCTCAACCTGCTCCAGCGCGCCTGCGGCATCGCGACCGCGACACGGGCCTATGTGGACGCGGTCGCCGGCACGCCTTGCAAAATCCTCCACACGCGAAAGACCGCGCCGGGACTCCGCGCGCTCGACATCGCGGCGGTGCTCGCCGGCGGTGGCACCGCGCACCGGGCCGATCTGAGTCACGCGGTGATGGTGAAGGACAATCACTGGCAGTCATTGAAGCGCGAGGGCGGGACCCTGACGCAGGCGCTGGAAGAGGCCCGGCGGCGCGGGGTCACGGCGCTCTATGTCGAGGTCGAGTCGCCAGAGCAGGTGGAGCAGGCCTGCGCCGCGGGTGCGACGCGCCTCCTGGTGGACAATCAGGCGCCCGAGGCGTTAGCGATGTGGGCGCGACGCGCGCGCGAGCTCAGGCCGGGGATCGAGATCGAAGCGACGGGCGGCATCACGCTGGCGAGCGTGCGCGCGTATGCCGAAGCGGGTGCGGACTTCGTGTCGATCGGCGCGCTCACCCACAGCGTGCGGGCGGCAGACTTGGCGATCGAGGTGAGGGTGGTGGGTTAGTTCCGGGCTCGGGTCGATCGTCGTGTTCGCCGGCGCTTCGTCTCAGGTTGAGATCGTTGGCTCTTCACCACGGAAGCACGGAAGACACGGAAGGCTCCCTGGTCGGGCCAACCTCCTCTCATTTCGAGACGGAAGAGCTGGTCACGAGAGTGTTTGGGGTGGGGGGCACCCCAATATCTCTGCAGGGAGGCCGGCCTAGGCGCGGAATGAGAGGAACTTGGCCCGACCAGGAAGCCTTCCGTGTCTTCCGTGCTTCCGTGGTGAAGAGCCAACGATCTCAACCTGAGACGAAGCGCCGGCGAACACGACGATCG
>DATEJD010000258.1:0-3664 GCA_035278325.1 Gemmatimonadales bacterium
TCATCCCGAGCGCCACTGTCGCACCCCCTATCGCCCTATCGTCCTATCGCCCTATCGCCCTATCGCCCTATCGCCCTATCGCCCTATCGCCCTATCGCCCTATCGCCTTATCGGCCTGTCGGCCTCCCAGCCCTATCGTCCTATCGCCCTTTCGTCCTCACTACGGCTCCAACACCAACCGCACGTAGTTCTTCTTCCCCTTCCGCAGGATGACGAACCGGGCGTCCGGTGGGCCCTGCAAGGCGTCTTCCGCGACGCGGAGCTCCACGTCGTCGATCGGGCGCCCGTTCAGGTAGAAGCCTTTGCCCTGGATGCCGCGCCGGGCGTCGGCCTTGGAGGTCGCGAGGCCGCTCGCCACGAGCACTTCGAGTACCGGCAGGCCGGCGGGGAGCTGGGCCCGGGACACCCGGCGCTCGGGCATGTCCGCCAGGGCTTCGGCTGAGAGCTCGACCTCGCCGCCGGAAAACAGGGCGCGGCTGGTCTGAACCGCCGCTTCCGCGGCCGCCGGCCCGTGCACCGTCGCCGTCACCTCGCGGGCGAGCGTCCGCTGTGCCTCGCGCTTCCCGGGATCATCGGCGTGCTCCGCCATGGTGGCGGCGATGCGATCGAGCCGGAGAAAAGTGAACAGCTTGAGGTAGCGCTCGACATCGCGGTCGTCGGTGTTGAGCCAGAACTGGTAGAACCGGTACGGGCTGGTGCGCTCCGGGTCGAGCCAGATGTTCTCGCCTTCGCTCTTGCCGAACTTGCCGCCGGCCGCGGTGGTGAGCAGGGGGAACACCAGCCCGTGCACCTCGCGGCCCTCACGCTTGCCCACCAGGTGGGTGCCGGCGGTGATGTTGCCCCACTGGTCGCTCCCGCCCATCTGGAGCTCGCAGCCCTCGGTCTTGAACAGGTGCCAGAAGTCGTACGCCTGGATCAGCATGTAGCTGAACTCGGTGTACGAGATGCCCTCCTCCATCCGGCTGGCCACCGACTCCTTCCCCAGCATGAGGCTCAGGGTGAAGTGCTTGCCGGTGTCCCGCAGGAAGTCCATCAGGCGGAGGTCGCGCAGCCAGTCGGCGTTGTTGCGGAGCCGCGCGGCGTTGGCGCCCTCGAAGGACAGGAACCGCTGCAGCTGGCGCATGATGCCCTGCGCGTTGCGGTCGATCTGCTCCAGGGACATGACCGGCCGCTCGGTGCGCTTGCCGCTCGGGTCGCCCACCATGCCGGTGCCGCCGCCCACCAGGGCGATGGGAACGTGCCCCAGCCGCTGGAGCCACGCCATCCCCATGACCGGGACCAGGCTGCCGACGTGCAGGGAATCCGCGGTGGGGTCGAAGCCGACATAGGCGGTGACGGGGCCCTGGCGCAGCCGGGCGGCCAGTCCGGGGGTGGCATCCTGCACGAACCCGCGGGCGGTCAACAGCTCGAGAAGATCGGTCATAGGCGCGTATCGTACCCGCTGGAAACGGGCCCCGCAACCGGCTAGCTTGGGGGCATGGCCCGCCTGCAACTCAGCGTCCTGCAGCGCGTTTGGAACTCTCAACGCGCTCGACGTGTCATTCTGGTCTCGTTTCTCGCTGTGGTCGCCTTCGGGCTCGCCGTGCTCACGGCGCTCTGGACCCGCGCGTGCGCGGGGAACAGTTGTCCCTCCATCGCCGAACTGGGCGGCTACGACCCGAACCAGGCGTCCAAGGTGTACGCGGCCGACGGCCGGCTGATTACCGATCTGGGGCTCGAGCGGCGGACGGTGGTCCCCCTGGCCGAGATGTCGCCCTACGTCAAGGCGGCCTTCATCACCACCGAGGACAAGCGGTTCTACGAGCACCACGGGATCGACTGGTACCGCGTCTTCGGGGCGATCAAGAACAACATCTTCAAGTTCCGGGTGGCCGAAGGGTTCTCGACCATCACCATGCAGCTGGCCCGGAATCTCTGGCCCGAGGACATCAGCGGCCGCGACAAGACGCTGCGCCGGAAGCTCCGCGAGGCGCACGTGGCCCAGGAGATCGAGGCCAAGTACTCCAAGGACAAGATTCTCGAGCTCTACCTCAATCAGATCGACCTGGGCAATCGGGCCTTCGGGGTGGAGGCGGCGTCCCAGCGCTACTTCGGCAAGTCGGTGCGCGACCTCAATGTCGCCGAGGCGGCGACCCTCGCGGCGATTCCCAAGGCGCCGTCCCGCTACAACCCGCGCCGCAATCCCAACCTGAGCGTGCAGCGCCGGAACACCATCCTCAATCTGCTGCGCGACAACGGCCTCCTCTCGTCCGAGGAGACCGAGCGGTGGAAGGCCTATCCGCTGCTGCTCTCCTCGCACTCCGACTTCAGCAGCGTGGCCCAGTACTTCGTCGAGTACGTCCGGCAGCAGCTCGACGCGCGGTTCGGGTCGGACCTCTATAAGTCGGGCTATCGGATCTACACCACGCTGGACCTCGACACCCAGCAGGCCGCCGAGCGGGCGCTCGAGGCTCGGCTCGAGGCCATCGAGAGCGGGGCCGACGGCAAGTTCAGCTGGCCCACCTACCGCCAGTATCTCGATTCCCGCGCCGACACGCCGGACGATGGCAGCCGCACCAATACACCCTACCTCCAGGGTCTGGTGGTGACGCTCGACGCCAAGACCGGCAATATCCGGGCGATGGTGGGCGGACGCGACTTCGACGACAGCAAGTTCAACCGCGCCACGCAGGCGCTCCGGCAGCCGGGCTCCACCTTCAAGCCGATCGTCTACGCGGCGGCATTGGAGGCGGGGTACCCGCTGTCGCACGTGATGGTGGACGACCCGCTCACCGTCGAGATCGCCACCGATGAGGCGCCCTGGGCCCCGCAGAACTACGATCTCGAGTTCGACGGGCCGATGACGCTGCGCCGGGCACTCTACATGTCGCGCAACATCATCGCCATCAAGCTGGGCATGGAGATCGGCGAGGACGCGGTGATCAGCGAGGCCTCGAAGTTCGGCATCAGCACGCGCATCCCGCCGTACCCCTCCATTCACATCGGCTCGGCCGACGTCATTCCGCTCGAGATGATCGCGGCGTACACCACGTTCGCCAACCTGGGCACCCGCACCCTGCCCAACGCGATTCTCCGGGTGGAAGACCGGAACGGCAAGATCGTGTGGCAGCCGCAGGTCCGCACGGTCTCGGTCATGGACACCGCGCACGCGTGGCTCATGACGGACGCGCTGCGCGACGTGGTGCGCCACGGGACGGCGGTGGGCTCGGTCGGGTCGCGCATCAATTTCCCGGCGGGCGGCAAGACCGGCACCACCAACGACGGGTTCGACGTCTGGTTCATCGGCTTCACGCCCGACCTGGTGACCGGCGTGTGGATCGGGTTCGACCAGCCCAGGAAGATCAAGGCGAACGCGCAAGGCGGCGTGCTGGCGGCGCCGGCCTGGACGGCGATGATGCGGGAGGTGTACGAACGCCGCTCGATTCCCGCCGCCTGGCCCCGCCCGGATGGCCTCACGGCGCTCGACATCGACAAGACCACGGGCTACAAGGCGACGCCGTTCTGCCCCAAGGACGTCCACTACATCGAGTCGTTCATTCCCGGCACCGAGCCGACGGCGTTCTGCCCGATCCACTCGCCGTTCGGCGCAGTGGGCGGCCTGTCGTCTCCGCTGGGCGGCACCGCGCCGGACGGCGCGCCGCAACCGACCGCGCCGCTTCCGCCC
>DATEJD010000259.1:0-6893 GCA_035278325.1 Gemmatimonadales bacterium
CGATCGCCTCGGTCAGGCGGGTCGGGTCGTCGGCCAGGATGACCGCGTCGGCGGCCTCCGCCGTGATCCCGCCACCACCGCTCGCGAGCGCGACACCGACCGTCGCGCTGCTCAGCGCCGGCGCGTCGTTGGTCCCGTCGCCGACCATCAGCACCCGTTCGCCTTCCTTCACCAGCTGCTGGACGAACGCCACCTTCTGTCCTGGGAGCAGCTGGCCGTGGGCCTCGTCGATACCGACGGCGTGCCCGACTGCGGTAGCGTTGGCCTGATCGTCGCCCGAGAGCAGCAAGGTGCGCCGGATGCCGAGACGCCTGAGATCAGCGAAGAACTCGCGCATCCCGGGCCGGAGCCGGTCGGCGTACTCGATGACGCCCGCGCCGCGGCCGTCCACGGCGACGTAGGCACGGAGCTTGGCGCCGTCGCTTGCCGCCAGGGCCGCCTGGAGTCCGGACTCGGCCTCGGGATGATGTCGGACGACGAACGCCCACCCGCCCACCGTGACCCAGCGGCCCTCAACTTCCCCGGTCACCCCTTCGCCAGGCGCCTCGGTGATCTCCCTTGCCTGGGGGAGCCCGACTCCTCGTGCCGCTGCCTCCTCGACCAGGGTACGAGCCAGCAAATGGCTGGATCCGTGCTCGACGCCGCTCGCGATCCGAAGAACCTGCTCCGGCGAGAACGGGGGTGCCCCCAACACCCGCGCGACCTGGGGGCGGCCGATCGTGAGCGTGCCCGTCTTGTCGAAGACCGCCACCGTGATCTGGGCGAGCCGCTCGAGCGCCGAGCCATGGCGCAGGATGATGCCTCGGCGGGCGGCCCGGTTGATCCCGCCCACGATGGCGACGGGCGTCGCCAGGATCAGCGGGCAGGGCGTCGCCACGACCAGCACCGCGATCACACGCACGGGATCGCGCGAGAGCAGGTAGACGACCAGGCAGACCAGCAGCGTCAGCGGGGTGAACCAGACTGCGTAGCGGTCGGCCAGGCGCTGGAGCGGGGCCTTGCTCGCCTGGGCGGTCCGTACCAGCTCGACGATGCGCGCGTACTGACTCTCACGCGCGGGAGCCAGCGTCCGGAGGGTGAGCGGGCCGTCCAGGTTGAGGCTGCCACTCAGGAGGCGGGTACCGGCGCCAGCGGACACTGGGAGCGGCTCGCCGGTGAGACGCGCGGTGTCCACGCTCGAGCGCCCATCGACCACGATGGCGTCGCAGGGGACCAGCTCGCCAGGCCGCACCAGCAGCGTCTCGCCGGCCACCACCGTTTCCACGGGTACATCCACGACCTCGGATCCCGTGATCCGGTGGGCCTGCCGAGGGGCGGCCGCCTCGAGCTCGCGCACCGCCTCCGACGCGCGGCCTTCGGCGTAGCGTTCGAGCGCCTCCCCACCAGTCTGCATGAGGACGACGATGAGGCCGGCGAGCGGCTGCCCGACTACGAGGGCACCGACGATGGCCAGCATGGCCACCAGGTCGGCCGCGAAGTGACCGGCCAGCACGCCGCGGAGCGTGCGCCACACCACGGGTGCGCCGGTCAGGAGCAGCCCCGCGGACCAGACCAGGCTCGCCGGCCCGGGCGAGCCCGCCACCCGGAGCGCGAGGCCGATAGTAATGGAAAGAAGAGCGAGCGCGGGGAGCACCGCCGCGCCACGGCGGATCAGACGCTCGGCGAGATCTCCGCGTCGCTCCCGCGCCGCAGGCTGAAGCCCACGCCCCGCACCGTCGCCAGCAGCGGCTCGCCCGCCGTCTGGCTTAGCTTGCGGCGCAGGTTGCCCACGTGCACGTCCACCACGTTGCTCTCCGGATCGAAGTGCATGTCCCATACCTTCTCCAGGAGCGTGGTGCGGCGCACGACCTCTTCGGGATGGAGCAGGAAGTACTCGAGCAGCTGGAATTCCTTCGGGGTGAGGTCGAGCCTGGTCTCATTCACCATCGCAATGTGACGGAGGCGGTCGAGGGTGATCGGCCCATAGCGGAGCACCTCCAGCCGGTCGGCGCCGCCGCGGCGATGAAGAGCGCGGACCCGGGCCAGCAGCTCGTCGAACTGGAACGGCTTGGAGAGATAGTCGTCCGCCCCGGCATCGAGCCCCCGGACGACGTCCTCTACCGCGTCGCGCGAGGTCAGCATCAGGATCGGGGTGTTGCGCCCTTCGCGCCTGAGCTCGGTCGCGACCTGAAACCCGTTCTTCTTGGGCAGCACCACATCGAGCAGGATGATGTCGTACTCGTAGACATGGGCCAGCATGGTGGCCTCGTCGCCGTCCGGCGCGACGTCCACCACGTACCCTTCCTCCTTGAGCCCCTGCTCGATGAACCCGGCGACCTTCCGGTCGTCCTCCACCACGAGAATTTTCATGAGATTGAACCTAGAGGTCGCCCCCTGAACCGGACCGGAAGCTCTCGTGAAGGAATCTTCATGGTTCCGGGCTGGCGGGCAGCTCCAGCACGAACCGGCCGCCGCGCCCATCGCCCGACCGGGGCTCCGCCCTGAGCTCGCCGCCCAGCAACCGGGCCAGCCGGCGCGACAGTGGGAGGCCGAGGCCGATCCCCTGGCTCTCCCCGGCGGCCTTGGTGACGTAGATGTCGAAGATGCGCTCGACCTCGGTCTCCGGGACACCGGGCCCCTGGTCCTCCACCACGAACTCCACCCTCGTCTCACGGCCGGCGATCGCCAGCCGGATGACGGACTCAGCCGGCGCGTGGGTGATGGCGTTGCCGAGCAGGTTCACCAGGATCTGTTCCAGACGACTCGCGTCGGTCTCGCACGTGGGGAGCCTGGGCGGGGCCGTGAGCTCGAGACGGATCTGGCGTGCCTCGGCCGCGGGGGTGACCCGCACGATCGCCCGGCGCGCCACCGAGCTCGGTTCGACTGACCGGATCACCGGCTTGAGCCGGTCCTCGTCCAGCCGGCTCAGGTCGAGCAGGTCGTTGATGAGGCCAATCGCCTGCTGAGCCGAGTCCAGGACCTCGAAGGCGGCGCGCGGGACCGTCGCCGGATCCTTCTTCCGCACCAGCATCTCCGACCAGCCGTACACCGCAGCCAGTGCGTTGCGCAGCTCGTGATTCACCATCGCGAAGAACCGCTCCCGGGTCCGGTGCAGCCCCTGGACCTCCTCCAGCAGCCGCGCGCTCTCCTCGTGGAGCCGGGCGTTCTCGACCGCGGACGCGGTGATGGCCGCGAGCATGATGGCCATATGCTCATCGCTGTCGGTGAAGGTCGCCGCGTCGATTTTCTCGGTGAGATACAGGTTGCCGAACACGCCGCGGCGGCCTACGATGGGCACGCCGAGGAAGGAGTGCATCGGCGGATGGTGGGGCGGGAAGCCGTAGGAGTCGGGGTGTTTGGTGAGATCGGGCAGGCGAATCGGCTTGGCCTCGCGGATCACGAGTCCGAGAATGCCGTGGCCACGGGGCGGCGGGCCGATGCGCGCCCGGACCTCGTCGTCGATCCCGTAGGTGGTGAAGCTCTCGAGCACCCGGCCGTCGGGCGCCAGCACCCCGATCGCGGCATAGTGCGCCCCGATCACCTCGGCCGCGACCTGCACCACCCGCTGGAGGACCCCCTCGAGGGAGAGCTCCGTGATCAGGGCCGAGGTGGCGACGATGAGCTGCTCGAGCCGAGGATCGGCCGCCAGGTCTGGCCGAACTGGCGTCTGGGTCATGCCGGAAAGGTACGGTCGCGGACGTTCCACGGAACCCCGCCCAAGCTTCCGATCCGTTTCATGCTCCCTTAACAACCGTCCCGCTACCGTTGGCCGTACCATGACATCCCCCACGCAGATCGGCCACGTGATGGCCGCGACGGACGAATCGGATGCCGGCCGCCAGGCCGTCATCGCCGCACTCGGGGTCGCGTCCCGCGTCGGGGCCAGGGCCACCATCGCGCGGGTGCTGCCGTTCGACGGCAACGTGACCCGGGGCGAGCTGGAACAGCTCCAGCGCTGGGTCGAGTCGGACCTGCCGCGGCTGGAGCCTCGGCCGGCCACGCAGTACGCCATATCCTACGGCGTGCCGGGGGTGGAGATCTCCCGCATGGCCGAGCGGGTCCGGGCGGACCTTCTGGTCCTGGGCCGGAAGCGGCGCACCCAGGCCATGCGATTGCTGCTCGGTGATACCGCCGACGCGGTCGCGCGGCGGAGCCGGATTCCCTGCCTGTTCGTGCCTGACTCCGGTGCGAGGTTCGACCGGATTCTGGTGGCGGTGGACGGCTCCCCGCGGGGGAGTGCCGTGCTCCGATTTGCGATCGCCTTCGCGCGGGAGCTCGGGGCCGGCCTGCGCGTCCTCACGGTCGAGCGGCCTCGGCCTGGTGAGCCCGTCGAGCTTGCGGTGGCGGTTCCCGCAGCCCGCGGCGAGTCGATCCAGGCGGAGCTGAATCGCGGCTCCCGGCTCCAGGTGGAAGTCCGCCACGGCGACGTGGCCGAGCAGATCCTCGACGCCGCACGGGAGGGTGGGGAGGACGTGGTCGTGATCGGGTGCCATCGGGGTGGACCGGCCGGCGTCATCGAGGCCGGCAGCACCGCCCGTCGCGTGATTCACCAGGCGCCATGCGCCGTGGTCACGGTGCCGCTGTAACGCCGGCGCCGCCGGCAGGAGGCTCGGATGATACGCAATCTGGGGATGGTCGAGCGCGTGGTGCGCGTCATCGTGGGGCTCGGGATCCTCGGGCTCTACGGTGCGCTCGACGCACCGTGGAAGTACCTGACGCTCATCGGTCTCATTCCGCTCGGAACCGGCCTGGTGGGAAACTGCCCGGTGTACAAGGCGCTCGGATGGAATCGCCCGGCATAGGGGGCGAGATCCTGGGACGGCCGCCCGTGCCGACCCAGGCGGCGCCTGCCGGCGTGTAGTGCGGTGCTCACCCGGGCGGCCGTGATCTGGTTGGGTATCCTGGTGCTCGCCAGCCTGAACGGGGCCATCAGGGACCTGATCGTCGCTCCCCGCATCGGCGATACCGTCGCTCGCGCGCTCAGCACCGTGGTGCTGTGTGGGCTGGTGATGCTGGTGACATGGCTCTCGATTCGCTGGGTGGGACCGAGAGAGCCTTCGCAGGCGCTGCGGGTGGGCCTCTTCTGGGTCGTGCTGACGCTCATCTTCGAGTTCGGGGCCGGGAGGCTCTCGGGCAAGCCGTGGTCGGTTGTGCTGGCCGACTACAATGTGCTGCAGGGACGCATCTGGGTACTCGTGCCGATCGTCACCTTTCTTGCTCCGCTCTGGGCCGGCCGGGCGCGAGGGCTTTGGACTGGGGGACTCTGAAGAAACTCTCACGCTGAGTTCGAGCTGATTTTCCTCCCCGGCTTTCACCTTTCCAAACAGTAAAGAGAGTCTCACGAGCGGTTCATGTGGAACTGCACTTGGCCACCCTAGGTTGCGCGACGTCTCGGTGCATGCGTCTGCTCATGGCTCCTTCGCTTCGCTCAGGATGACTCGAGCGGATGTCTCACGCCCCTACGCCCCGATGGCCGCGGCCAGCGCCGCCGCTCCCATCCCGGTCTCGAGCTCCGCGTCCGCCAGCGCCGCCACTGCGCCGATCACGGTCACGATCGGATTCTCGAGCCCGTCGCGACCCGCCGCGGCGGCGATGGTGCCGAGTGTCGCCCGCGTGACCCGCTGCTCGGCTGTGGTGGCGCGCTGAATGCAAGCGGCCGGCGTCGCCGGATCGCGGCCCGCCGCGATAAGCCGCGCCGCGAAGGCCTCGAGTCCCGCCCGTCCCATCAGCACCACCAGGGTGTCCGCGCCCGCCAGGCCGGCCACGTCCACCTCCGTGCCCTCGGGCCCGGCGGCGTGCGCCGTTACCACCGCGAACGAGCGCGCGAGCCCGCGCGCGGTGACCGGAATGCCCGCCGCCGCCGGCCCGGCGATCGCGCTGCTCACGCCCGGCACCACGTAGACCGGCACGCCCGCCTCGCGACACGCGGCCGCCTCCTCGCTTCCCCGGCCGAACACCAACGGGTCGCCGCCCTTGAGCCGGACCACCGTGCGGCCCTGGCGCGCCCGGCTCACCAGCAGCGCGTTGATCTCCTCCTGTCGGTAAGGCGCGTGCCCCGGCCCCTTGCCGACGTCGATCAGCTCGGCATCGGCGCGGGCCTCGCGAAGCAGCTCGGGGCCGATGAGCCGGTCGTGCACCACCACGTCGGCCGAGCGCAGCAGCTCGAGGCCGCGGGAGGTGATGAGCCCGGGATCGCCGGGGCCGCCGCCCACCAGGTGCACCGCGGCCGACTTGCGCCCCTCGATCATGAGCCGCGGCCGGAACCGCGGCGCCGGCGGCGGCGTGTGCTTCCGGGCCAGATCGAGCACGATCTCGTCCAGGCCGGGATAGCCGCCGATGGCGCCGTCGATCAGCACCCGTCGCCCGCCCGCACGGCCCTCGAGCGAGCCGTCGGCCGGCAAGCCCACGAGCCGCGGCAGATCCTCGAGCGCATGCGTGCCACCGCCGATGAGGAACGGCACCACCAGCACCGTCGAGCGCCGCACCGACGCCGCGACCTGGTCGAGCGGCGGGTCGTCGTCGAGGAAGGCGGCGGTCACGTCGCCCGCCACGCGGCGGCGCCGGAGGACGTCCGCGAGCTGCTCGGTGGCGGCCCGGCTCTGCGGGTGCCGCGGCGTGCCGTGGCCCACCAGTACGAGCGCCACCCCGTCGCGATCGAGGTGGCGCTCGCGGAGGAGCTCGGTCACCCGCCGCGCGACCAGCGGCGCGACTCCGGGATGGGTCCCGACCGGCGGCGTCTGCCTGAGCCGCACCGCGTCGTATCGCCGGTTCTTCGCCAGCGCCTCGGGCAACACCACCTCGCTGTAGTGGCCGGCGCTGGTCATGAGCGGGACCACGGTGACCTCCTCCGCGGTCAGCTCGTCCAGCACGGTGTCGAACCCCGGCTCACCCTGGTGGAACGCGGCCGCCACCTC
>DATEJD010000260.1:0-5770 GCA_035278325.1 Gemmatimonadales bacterium
AGGTCGATCCCGAGCCCGGCCAGCGCCTGGAGCAGCGCGGGCGCCTCGAGCATCCCCTCCCCGATGCGCACGGCCGGCCGGCCGTGGTCGCGGTAGGCCGCGAAGGTCTCCGGCGGCAGGGTGTTGACCGTACGGGGTGCCACCAGCGCCTCCACGTAGTGAACGTCGGCGTAGCGCGGGTCCTTGGTGCTGGTGGAGGCCCACAGCGGCCGCTGCGGCCGGGCGCCGGCCTTGGCCAGCCGGTCCCAGCGCGGCGTGCCCAGCGACCACTCGAACAGCCGGTAGGCCGCGCACGCGTTCGCGATCGCGATCCGCCCGCGAAGCTGCTCGGGGTCGCCCAGCCGATCGAGCAGCGGATCCACCTTCCCATCCACCCGGCTCACGAAGAAGCTCGCCACCGACGCGATGCCCGCCAGCGGACGCCCCGCCTCGAGCCGGCGATCGAGCCCGCCCAGGAACGCATCGATGACCTCGCCGTAGCGCTCGACCGAGAACAGCAAGGTAACGTTCACGTTGATGCCGGCGGCGATGCAGGGGGTAATGGCCGGCAGCCCCTCGCGCGTGCCGGGGATCTTGATCATCGCGTTGGGCCGGTCCACCGCGTGCCACAGCCGCTCGGCCTCGTGGATGGTCGCGTCGGCGTCGTTGGCCAGCGCGGGCGATACCTCGAGCGACACCAGTCCGTCCGCGCCGGCGGTGGCCCGGTAGAGCGCGGCGAACGAGTCGCACGCGGCCCGGACATCGGCTACGGCCAGGTGCTCGAAGATCTCCTGCGCGTTCCGGCCGGCATCGGCCTGGGCGCGGATGTCGTCGTCATACAGCCGGCTGCCGGCGATGGCCTTCTCGAAGATCGTCGGGTTGGACGTCATGCCGCGGAGGCCGTCCTCGGCGATGAGGCGGTCCAGCTCGCCGGTGGTGACGAGGTCCCGCGTGATGTAGTCGTACCAGGGGCTCTGTCCCAGCTCGCCCAGCCGGACCAGCGGATTGGTGAGGGCGCCGGGTTTAGCGGTCATGCGGACCTCCGGACGAGCAGTTGCCGCACGATGGCCGCGGCGCGCTCGGGGGTGAACTGAAACTCCTGGAACAGCCGATCGCCCGGCGCCGAGGCGCCGAACCGGTCCATCGCAAGCATGGCGCCTTCTTCGCCGATCCAGCGCTCCCAGCCGAACGGACTCGCCGCCTCGATACCGAGGCGCACCCGTACGCTGGGCGGCAGCACCTCGTTTCGATAGGCCTCCGGCTGGGCCGCGAACAGCTCCCAGGACGGCATCGAGACCACCCGTACGCGCACCCGGTCCGCCTGGAGAGCCTTGGCCGCTCCGAGCGCGACGTGCACCTCGGAGCCGGTGGCGATGAGGATGGCCTGCGGATTCCCGCCCGGCGGATCGAGCAGGATATACGCCCCGTGCGCGGTCCCCGCGGCAGCGCCCAGCGTGCTCCGGTCGAGCACCGGGAGCTTCTGGCGGGTGAGCACCAGCAGCGTGGGCCCTTCGGTCCGCGCCATCGCTATGCGCCACGATTCGATGGTCTCGCCTGCGTCCGCCGGGCGGAGCACCACCAGGTTGGGCGTCGCCCGGAGCATCGCGAGGTGCTCGATCGGCTGGTGGGTCGGACCGTCCTCGCCCACGCCGATCGAGTCGTGGGTGCCGATGTAGATGACGGGGAGCCCCATGATCGCGGCCAGTCGGATGGCCGGCCGCATGTAATCGGAGAACACCAGGAACGTGCTGCCGAACCCTCTGAGCCCACCGTGAGCCGCGATGCCGTTGAGGCACGCGGCCATCCCGTGCTCGCGCACGCCCCAGTGGAAGGTGCGCCCGGACGTGGTCGGCCCGAACGTGCCGCCCTGCTTGAGCGTGGTGCCGGTGCTTCCGCCGAGGTCGGCCGAGCCCCCGACCAGGTTGGGCACCACGGCGGCGATCGCCTGGAGCGCCAGGCCCGAGGCCTGTCGGGTGGCCAACGGCCCCTGCTCGGGAGTGATGATCGGGAGCGCGGCGTCCCACCCGTCAGGGAGCCGGCCCGAGAGCCATTGGTCGAGCTCCCTGGCCGCCTCCGCATTCTCGGCGCCATAGGCCGAGAGCCGTGCACGCCACTCCGCCTCGAGCGCGGCCCCGCGGGCGACGGCCTCCCGCCAGTGGTCCAGCGCGTCCTCGGGGACGTAGAACTTGGGCTCGTCCGGCCAGCCGATGATCGCCTTGGTGCGCCGGACCTCCTCGGCGCCGAGCGGCTCGCCGTGGGCCTTGCTGGTGTTCCGCTTGGTGGGCGCCGGATCGGCGATGTAGGTCCGCAGGATGATCAGCGTCGGCCGGGCCGACTCCGCGAGGGCCCCCTCGTAGGCCTCGGCGATCGCGGTCAGGTCGTTGCCGTCGGCCACCCGGAGGACATGCCACCCGTAGCCCTCGAAGCGAAGCCGGACGTCCTCGCTGAAGGAGAGCGCGGTGTCGCCGTCGATGGTGATGTGGTTGTCGTCGTAGATCAGGGTGAGCTTGTCGAGGCGGAGATGGCCTGCCAGTGACGCCGCTTCGTGGGAGACGCCTTCCATGAGGTCGCCATCGCTCACGAAGGCCCAGGTGCGATGGTCGAGGATCGGCCGGCCCGGCCGGTTGAAGTGCTCGGCGAGGAACCGCTCGGCGATCGCCATCCCGACCGCGTTCCCTACGCCCTGACCCAGCGGACCCGTGGTGGTCTCGACGCCGGGCGTGTGCCCCCGCTCGGGATGCCCCGGCGTCGCCGAGCCCCACTGCCGGAAGGCCCGAATGTCGTCGAGCGAGACGTCGTAGCCGGTGAGATACAGCAGCGAGTAGAGCAGCATCGACGCGTGACCGCACGAAAGGACGAAGCGGTCGCGGTCGGGCCAGTCGGGATGCCGGGGATCGTGCTTGAGGAAGCGGTGCCACAGGACATAGGCGGCGGGAGCCAGCGCCATCGGCGTTCCCGGATGACCCGACTGGGCCGCCTCGACCGCGTCCATCGAGAGCGCGCGGATGCTGTTGATGCTGCGCCAGGCCAAGGCATCGTCCAGGGACTCGGTCGCTGCGGCGGGGCCGGCGTCGTCGGAGCGCGCGGGTCGAAGGCGAGTGCTTTCGGCGGTCAGAACGGCGCTCCTTTCGCGGGACCCTGCGGGGGGCGAGGCACGGGAAGATAATTGGAGGGACGGAAGGACGGAAAGACGGAAGGACGGAAGGATCGGCGCCCTCGTCCCGCGCGCAGGTCCTTCCGTCCTTCCGTCTTTCCGTCTTTCCGTCCTCCCGTCCTTCCGTCTTTCCGTCCTCCCGTCCTACCTTTCCCCCTCGACCACAGTCCCCGGACGACGCCCGCCGGACGGAGGCACCCACGTGATCGGCAGACTGCTGGGACGCCGCGCCATCCTGTCGGAGCGCGAGCAGGACCTCCGCGCCCGCGAGCAGGAGCTGCTCGAGCGCCTCGCCGCCGCCCTGGAGCGATTCGGGAGCGACGTCGACGCCGACGACCTGCGCCGATTCCGCGAGGCCCGCGAGCAGCTGGCCGGCCTGTTTCTGCTGGTCGTGGCCGGCGAGTTCAACTCCGGCAAATCGAGCTTCATCAACGCCCTCCTCGGCGAGCGGGTGCTGCCCGAGGGCGTCACGCCCACGACCGACCGGATCAATCGGCTCCGCTACGGGCCGGAGGCCTCGGAGCAGCTGGTGGAGGCGTTTCTGCTCGATCGCACCTACCCGGCCGACGTGCTGCGCGAGATCACCGTGGTGGACACGCCGGGCACCAACGCCATCATCCGCCGCCACGAGGAGCTGACCCGCGACTTCATCCCCCGCGCCGACCTGGTTCTCTTCGTCACCAGCGCCGATCGGCCGTTCACCGAGAGCGAGCGCGGTTTCCTGGAACAGATTCGGGAGTGGGGCAAGAAGATCGTCTTCGTGGTGAACAAGATCGACATCCTCGCCACGCCCGAGGAGCGCTCGCAGGTGATCGAGTTCGTCCGCCAGCATGCGAGCGCGCTCCTGGGCGAAGCGCCCCGCCTGTTCGCCGTCTCGGCCCGCGACGCGCAGTCCGCCCGGGCAGACGGGTCGCTCGAGCGGTGGGGCGCGAGCGGGTTCGACTCGGTGGACACCTACCTGGTGCGGACCCTGGACCAGGAGGAGCGGGTTCGCCTCAAGCTGCTCAACCCGCTCAACGTGGGCCTCCGACTCACGGCGCGCTACAAGGAGGTGGCATTCGAGCGGCTCAAGCTGCTGGCCGAGGACGTCGAGACCATCCAGAACATCGACCGCCAGCTGGCGCTGTTCCACGACGAGATGGTGCGGGACGTCGAGCCCCGGCTCGCCCGGCTGGACCTGCTCCTGGGCGACATGGAGCGGCGCGGCCTCCGGTTCTTCGAGGAGACCCTGCGGATCGGGCGCATCCGCACGCTGATGGACAGCGAAGGGGTGCGCCGCGCGTTCGAGCGGGAAGTCATCGGCGATACGCCCGCCCAGCTCGAGGCGGAGACCGGTCGGGTGATCGACTGGATCGTCGAGCGGAACCTCAAGGCCTGGCAGGACGTGAGCGGCTACATCGAGCGGCGCCGGATCGACCGTCATCGCGAGGGAATGGTGGGGGAGGTGGGCGGCAGCTTCACCTACAACCGCCAGGCACTGCTCGAGTCCATCGGCCGGGTGGCCCGGGAAGTCGTCGGGAGCTACGATCGCGAGGCGGAGGCGCGGGCCATCGCCAACGACGTGCAGGGCACCTTTGCCACCACCGCGCTGGCCCAGGCGGGCGCACTCGGCCTGGGCACGCTGGTCGTCACCGTGCTCACGGGAGCGGTGGCCGACGTGACCGGCCTGCTGCTGGCCGCCGCGCTGGCCGTGAGCGGGTTCTATGTCATCCCGCGCAAGCGTCGGCAGGCCCAACGCGACTTTTCCCGCCGCGTCGCCGAGCTCCGGGCCCGGCTCCGCGACGGCCTCACGCGGCAGGTCCACCTGGAGATCTCGCAGTCGGCCGATCGAATCAACCAGGCCATCGCGCCGTACCGCCGGTTCGTGCAGAGCGCGCAGCAGGAGCTGACCGATGCGCGCGGCGCCCTGGTGGCCACCGAGGACTCGCTGCTCCGACTCAGGGCCGAGATCGAGCAAGCGTGATGTTCCGAAGGAGGACAGCGATGGACGAGCCGATGGACGACGAGGGCGCCGGCCGCTGGGAGCGGGCGCGCCGGGCGAGCGGCGGGAGGTCGTGGCTGGTGCCGTTCCTGGTCATCGTGGTACTGCCGATCCTGATCGGCACGGCCGTGGTGCTCGTTCTCGGCCGCGGACTCGGCTTCGAGGTGGTCCGGCGGCGGACCGTTCACCGATTCCCCGATGTCCAGTGGGTCACGAGCGCCGAGCTGGCCCGCTGGCGGGAGGATTCCAGCCGGGCCCAGCCACTCGTGCTGGATGCCCGGTCCAAGGTGGAATACCAGGTGAGCCATCTGCGAGACGCCCTGCTGGACGATGCCGGCCGACCTAGCGTGCGGCCCCTGCGCGGCCGGGCCACCGGCGATCCGATCGTCGTCTACGGCTCGGTCGGGTACCGCGGGGCGCGGCTGGCGTACTGGCTGGGGCGGCAGGGCTTCACCAACGTGCGAAACCTGTCGGGCGGCATCTTCCAGTGGGCAAATGAAGACCGGCCGCTGTTCCGGGACTCGCGGCCGGCGGCCGAGGTGCATCCATACGATCACCGCTGGGGGTTCCTGCTCGTATCCCGCTATCGGGCGGACGCGCCCGACCTTCAGACCCCCTTCGCCGCACCCTGAGCTCGTTACGAGTCACCCTGAGCG
>DATEJD010000261.1:0-4022 GCA_035278325.1 Gemmatimonadales bacterium
GCGCCACCGGTCGGGGCGGCGCCCTGCTTGGCCATCAAGCGGTCGATGTCCGCGAGCTCGCGATCCCAGTCCCTCGGTTGGTCGCTCATGTCGACTCCCGGGTGAGGCCGTACCGCTCGATCTTCTTGTACAGATTGGACCGCGGCATCTTGAGGGCGCGGGCCGTCTCCGAGATGTTCCAGTCGCGCAGCCGGAGCTGCTGCGCCAGGAAGTTCTTCTCGGCTTCCAGCCTGAAGTCCTCGAGGGTGAGGCTCCCCCCTGTAGACGTGGGCATGGCGCCTTCGGCCCCCGGCAGGAGCCGCTCGATATCACCGCCGGTCACGACTTTTCCGGACGCCAGGATCAGGGCTCGCTCGACGGCGTTCCTGAGCTCGCGGATGTTGCCCGGCCACGAGCGCGCCTGGAGTCGGGCGACGGCCTCGTCGGAGAACTTCTTGCCCGGCACGCCCGCACTCGCGGCCAGCTGCTCCGCGAAATGGCTCACCAGGGCCGGTACGTCCTCCAGGCGGTCCCGGAGCGCCGGCACCTCGATCGGCACGACGTTCAGGCGGTACAGCAGGTCCTCCCTGAATCGCTGCTCGGCAATTTCGCCTTCGAGGTCCTTGTTGGTGGCCGCGAGCACCCGGACGTCCACCTGGATCGGCTTGGCGCCGCCGATCCTCGTCACGACCCCTTCCTGCAGCACCCGGAGCAGCTTGGCCTGCGCCGAGAGCGACATGTCGCCCACTTCGTCGAGGAAGAGCGTGCCGCCGTCGGCCTGCTCGAACTTCCCCGCCCGGTCGGCGAAGGCGCCGGTGAAGGATCCCTTCATGTGGCCGAACAGCTCGCTCTCGATCAGCTCCGAGGGAATCGCGGCGCAGTTGACCTCGACGAACGCCTCCTCCCGCCGCGGCGACGCCTCGTGCAGCGCGCGGGCGACCAGCTCCTTGCCGGTGCCGTTCTCGCCCGTGATGAGGACCCGCGCCGAGGTGGGACCCACCTTGGTAATAAGCTCGCGCACCGCTTCGAGCGCGGGGCTCGAGCCCACCATCCGGTAGCGGTTCTCACTGGCTTCGCGCAGGCGTGCATTCTCCCCCACCAACTCGCCGTGCGCCAGCGCGTTCCTCACCGTGAGCAGGAGCCGGTCGGTATCGAGTGGCTTTTCCAGGAAGTCGAATGCGCCGCGCTGGGTGGCCTCGACGGCGGTGGCGATGGTCCCGTGGCCCGAGATCATGACGATCTGCGCGCGGGAATCGACGCTCCTGAGCCGCGACAGGGTCTCCAGCCCGTCGAGGCCAGCCATCTTCACGTCGAGAAACACGAGGTGCGGCCGGAACTCGGTGTACAGGCTGATCGCCTCGCCGCCGGAGGACGCCACCCGGACCTCCAGGTCCTCGTACTCGAGCACCTGCTTGAGCGCCTGGCGGATGCCGGCTTCATCGTCGACGATGAGGACCCGTTGGCTCATGAAGGCGGGGCTCCATACAGGGTGACGCCGGCGGGGCGCACACGGATCGCGCGTACGCCGGCGGGAACCTGCCAGGGCACGGTGCCGCGCGTGGAGTCGCCCACGGCGCGCGATACCAGCCTGCGCACCGCGGGCGCCGGCACCGGAAAATCGCGAATCTGGAGCGAGCGCACGGCCCACTCGCCGGTGCCCGGCCCGGTCACGCGGAGCGGGCCGGTCGCCTCCACCGGCTCGTTGGGCCGGAGCACCGCCGCCAGCGGGCCTACCACCTCGCGCGGCAGGCGCGCCGTGCGGAGCCGCGCGCGGATCCGGAGCTCGCCATCGAGCAGCTCGACCTGCAGCGAATCCAGCTCCTTCCGAAATTCCGGATCGAGCCCGCGCCCCATCAGGGATGCCACCTCCGGCGCCGTGAGCACGACCGAGTCCGCGTGCCAGCCATTGAGCGAGTCGATCTTCGCCTCGGCGCTGGCCAGGGCCCGGCTCCCCGGCCTGCCCCGGGACGCCGCCGCACCGGCTGGGGCGCTCGATCCTTCGATCCGGCCAAGCAGCTGGCGCCCCTCTCGGACCACGCGATCCCGATACAGCCAGCCGATGATCAGCAGCGCGATCAGGCCCAGACAGCCGAGCACCTTGAAGGGCGCCGTGAGACAGCCCATCACGGCGCGAGCTCGAGCGTGAGACGCGCGGTGTAGCGCGGGCCCTGGGTGGTCAGCACGCTCTCGTACAGCACCAGGCGGTTCCCCACGAACGGCACCGCGGCCAGCGAGCGTCCGGCCTCGTCGAGCGCGTGCGAGGGGAGCCGATGGCCTTCCCGTACCCGTCCCAGCGTGACGTGGGGACGAAAGGGCACGCCCTCGGGCGCGAACCCGATGGCTTCTCCGCCGCGCTCGATCCGGTCGTGCAGCAGTTCCAGCGCGGGCGGTGCGTCGATGCCCACCCACAGGATCCGCGGGCGCACCACGCTGGGAAACGCGCCCAGCTCATCGAGGCGGAGATCGAGTGCGCCGGTATCCTGCCCGGCGAACCGCACCGCCTCCTCGATGACGTCGAGGCGCTCGGGCGCCACCTCGCCGAAGAACTTGAGCGTGATGTGGAGACCTTCGTCGTTCACCCATCGGACCGGCCAATCGCTTCCCCTCAGGCGCCCGAGCAGCGCGAGAATCTCCCGCCGCGCGTCGTCGACGATGGGAATGCCGACGAACAACCGCATCAGCGCGGCGCCAGAGCCAGCAGAGCGCCTCGACGGTAGCCGGCGGGGTCGAGTTCCACCTCCGCAAACCCCAGGCGGCCGAAGCAGGCCCGGACGGCCTCCCACGACCCGCGAATGCGCTCGAACTGGTCGGGCGAAGCCTCGATCCTGGCGCGGTCGCCGTGGTGGCGGACCCGGAGATCGCCGACGACGCCCAGCGAGCGCAGATACGTCTCGCCCTGCTCGACCTGCCAGAGCCGAGTGGGCGTGATCTCCAGCCCATAGACGACCCGACTCGACAGGCAGGGAGACGCGGGTGCATCCCAGCCGGGAAGGCCGAGGCTCCGGGCCGCGGCCCTCACGTCCGACTTGCGCCAGCCGAGCTCGGCCAGCGGTGAGCGCACCCCACGCTCGTCCGCGGCTCGAACGCCGGGCCGGTGCTCGGTGAGGTCGTCGGCATTGGTCCCGTCGATGACCACCACGAAACCGCGCGCGCGGGCCACCTCGTCCAGGCGGGCCCACAGCTCGGCCTTGCAGAAGTAGCAGCGGTTGGTGGGATTGGCGAGGTAGCGCGGATCGGCGAGCTCGGCGGTGTCCACCTCCAGCAGCGGCACCTCGAATCGGTGCGCGAGCGCCAGGGCGGAGCGGTACTGCACCTCGGGATAGGACGCGCTGCGGCCGATGACCGCCAGGAACGACTCGGGCCCGAGCGCTTGTCGGCCCACCACCGCGAGCAGCGCGCTGTCCACCCCGCCCGAATACCCCAGACAGATCTTCCCCATTTCGCGCAGGTGACGCCGCAGGGCTTCGAGGTCGGACATGGGCAGTAACGTAATGCTGTCCGGGACCAAGTGAGAGGTCGGACGCGATTACTTTCTCACCATGACCGACGCGAGCCATCTCGACGTCTCACCGGAACTTCGGCTCCCGCTCGTGGAGCTGGAATTCCGCGCGACGCGCTCGGGCGGGCCCGGGGGCCAGCACGTGAATACGTCGTCGACCCGGGTGGAGGTCTGGTGGGATGTGGCCGCCTCCCCGTCGCTCACGGAGGAGCAGCGGGCCCGCCTGCTCAGCCGGCTGCGGACGCGACTGGACAGCGCCGGGCGGCTGCGGCTGGTGTCGAGCGCCTCGCGGAGCCAGCTCAGGAACCGGGAGGACGTGACCGAGCGCCTGCGGGAGGTGGTGGCCCGCGCCCTGGTGATCCCCCGCCCGCGGCGGCCCACCCGGCCCACCCGGGCCTCCAAGGCGGCCCGGGTCGAGGCCAAGCGGCGGCGGTCGGCTGTGAAGCGGGACCGGCGGCCTCCCAGAGCCGAGGACTAGCCGCCGGGGGCGGGCACCCAGTTGTGCAGAGCGGTAGGAGGTGCGATTTTTCAGATCAGCCCCCGC
>DATEJD010000262.1:0-10294 GCA_035278325.1 Gemmatimonadales bacterium
CGAAGGGGGCATGCGTCGGTGCATGCCCCCTTCGCTTCGCTCAGGGTGACTCCCGTCCTTCTGGCGTCTCCCGCCGCTCCCGGCTTCCTTTGGGTGCTGCTTCCCCCATTCCCTATCGTTCGAGGCACGCGTGCGTCTTGCGCTCTGGGTCCGGTGGCTCGCCACCGCTGCTCCGATCCTGCTCCTCCCCGCCTGCCGGTCGGATTCCACCGAGTGCGCTCGGTGCCGCACCCTCGTCATCGCGGCGACCGGAGAGCCCACCCACCTGCTGCCACCGCTGGTGGTCGAGAGTGTGGCCCGGGACATCGGGGACCAGATCTACGAGCGCCTGGCCGACCTCGCGCCGGGAGCCGCGCCGATCGACTCGACCGCCTACCGTCCCGCGCTGGCCGCTCGCTGGGAGCGGGTGGATTCGGTGCGCTGGCGCTTCCACCTGCGACCGGGGGCGCGTTGGCAGGACGGGCAGCCGGTGACGGCCGAGGATGTGCGCTTCTCGTTCGACGCGTTCGAAGACTCCACCCTCGACTCGAGGGCGCGAGAATACCTGGCGGGGAAGCTCACCGTCACCGCGGAAGACTCCGCAACCGTGCTGATTCGGTTCGCTCGGCCCTCGAGCGAGCAGCTGTTCGACGCCACTTACCATGTGCGTATCCTGCCCAGCCATGTCTGGTCGGCCATCCCGCGCGATCGCTGGCCTGCGGACACCGCGCTGGCCCACCTGGTGGGGAGCGGCCCCTACCGGATCGCCGCATGGCGACGCGGTGAATACCTGCGTCTGGTGGCCGATTCGTCCTGGAGTGACCCTCCTCCCGTCCGGGAGGTCGTGTGGCGGTTCACCCAGGATCCCGACGCCGCCCTGAATCTGGTGCTGAGCCACGAGGCGGACCTGCTCGAGACCGCGGGAGGCCCACGCAATGCCGAGCGTGCGGCCAAGGACTCAGCGCTCCGTCTGCTCCCGTACGCGTCCGCGGCCTACGGCTTCCTCGGCTTCCGCATCCGCGGCGAGCCGCGCGAAGAGGCGCACCCGGTCTTCGGGGACGCACCGACTCGCCGCGCCCTCGCGCTCGCGGTGGACCGCGAGACGCTCGCCCGCTCCACCTTCGGGCGTGAGGCCAAGGCGCCGCCGGGACCGATGTCGCAGCTCCTCTGGATCTGGGATGATGGGATCCGCACGCTTCCGTTCGACACGGCACAGGCCCGTCGGGCGCTCGATGCGGCCGGCTGGCGCCGGCGCGACACCGTCTCCACCCGCCAGCGCGGCAGCCGCGCCCTGTCGTTCGATATCCTGGTGCCGAGCACGAGCCCGAGCCGGAAGCAGATCGCCGTGGCGCTCCAGGCGATGTGGCAGGCGGTGGGCGCCGCTGTCACGGTGACGGCGGTCGATTTTCCTGTCTTTCAGGAGCGACTGGAGAAGGGCCAGTTCGACAGCTACATCGGTGCCTGGCTGGACGAGCCGAGCCCGCGCGGCCTGGCCGAGCAGTGGACCCGTGCGGGTTGGGGTGTGCTCAACTACGGCCACTACGCGAATCCGGCGTTCGACGCGCTGTTCGAGCGGGCGGGGCAGGCCGGCACGGTGGATTCGGCGCGCCGGCTGTACCGCGAGGCGATGGACACGCTCAATGCCGATGCGCCGGCGATCTTCCTCTACGCGCCGGCCAACGTGGCGATCGCCTCGCGGCGGGTGCAGGGCGTGGAGATCGATCCGTACAGCTGGACCAGTGGTCTTCGGACCTGGCGGCTCAGCCGGTAGGTCATCCGACGGCAAACCACCCGTCGTCCAGAAGGCCCGGCCGGCCATCCCTCGAACGAGCTACGGCTCTCGACTGGGTCGGCGTCGGAATCGGGCGGCATCGCACCCCGCGCCTCGGAGAAGACTCCGGCATTCCGCACCTTTTGCGACAGCAGTCTGGGAGTGCAGAAATCGACGCGGCGTCCATGATCTATACCTGCCACCCTTTGCAGCCCAAGTAAGGCGTTGCCCCAGCGCCGCCTCCATGGGGCGCCCCGGTCGTCGCGGCCTGTCAAGTAGTTAACGCCTTCCAGGCACGTCATTTGCCCCTCGCCGCAGCACCATCGGTGTTCCGCGTACCGGAGTGAGTTCCCGCCCCGTCTCACGGACGGAGCCGGGACGCACTCCGGCGGTCGGTTGTCCGACCGCGGTATCGTCGCTTGGCCTTCACCTTAACGCCGGAGTGCGTCATGTCTCGGTGGAACAGCAGGCTGCTCTCTGTGATGCTGGTGGGCGTACTCCTCGTGGGTGTCGGCTGCGGCGGGGAGAGCGACCAGCCGATGGCTCCGTCGGGCAACGCGCCCCAGGCCGCCATCATCTCGACTGTGGTTTCCGGAGTCGAATCGACCCTGCTCGGAACCGTCGACCTGCTCACCTGTACGAGCCTGCCGTATGCCAGCGTATCGGCGACGGTCGGCCCGCAAGGCGGGACGATCCGCGTGGGCAAGTCGACGCTGGTCATCCCGCGCGGCGCGCTCGCGAATACCGTGACCATCAAGGCCGAACAGATGTCGGGCAAGGTGAACTCCATCCGCTTCTCGCCCGAAGGGCTCCGGTTCGCCCAGCCGGCGCAGCTCACGATGAGCTACGACAACTGCCTGGTCATCCTGCCGACCAAGCGGATCGTGTATACCACCGAAACGCTCAAGGTGCTCGAGATCCTCAAGTCGCTCGACCTCCGTCTCACGCGGATGGTGAGTGCCCCGATCGATCACTTCTCGCGGTACGCCATCGCGTACTGATGGCGTGCTGAATCAGGACGCCCCACTGGCCCCGCGCGGGGCGGTCCCGGAATCGGGGCCGTCCCGCGCAGCCGCTTTGTTGGACCAGGGACGTGAGCGGGAACGCACCGGCGCCATGGACGACGCGGTCCGGTGCTACGAGCTGGCCATCGCCGGTGCCACCGAGACCGGCGAAGGCAGCGTGTTGGCCGAGGCGCTCCGGCGCCGCGGCGTGGTGCACCACCTGCGGCACGAGCCCGAGCGCGCTCGCGAGCTGTGCCTCAAGAGCCGCGACGTCGCGCTGGCCTCCCGGCTTCCCACCCTCGCCGCGGAGGCGATCAACGCCTTGGCGGGCTTCGACTTCGAGAGCGGCTCCATCGAAATGGCCCGGGAAGGTTTCTACGAGGCGCTGGCGCTCGGAGGGGAGAACCCGCTGCTCCGCGCCCGGATCGAGCAGAACCTTGGCGTGCTGGCCAACATGCAAGGGGCGGTGGCCGAGGCGTTGGCCCACTACCGCCAGTCGCTCAAGGCCTACGAGTCGGTCGGTGACGACCGTGGCCGGGCCATCGCCTATCACAACCTCGGGATGGTGAGCGCGGACCGCGAGCTGTGGGACGACGCCGATCGCTATTTCGAGCGCTGTCTCGAGCTGGCGGACGCGATCGGCGACGTGCATCTCCGCGGCCTCGGGCTGCTCAACCACTCCGAGGTCCACCTGGCCCGCCAGCAGTACGAGCTCGCCCGCCGAAACGCCGAGGAGGCGCTGAGCCTGTTCGATCGACTCGGCGCCAAGCTCGACAAGGCCGATGCCTACAAGGTCATCGGCCGGGTCTATCGGGAGACCGGCCGCCACGCGCTGGCGGAGGCCCGGCTCCGGGCTGCCGTCGAGCTGGCGGTGGCCACCGGCTCCGTGCTGAGCGAGGCGGAAGCCTCGCGCGAGCTGGCCGTGCTCTACCAGGCCATGGGCCGGAACCAGGAGGCACTGGGGCTCCTCAACGCGGCCCACCGCCTGTTCAGCCGGCTCGACGCGCGGGTGGATCTGGTGGATGTGTCCACCCGGATGGGCCGGCTGGAGGACACCTACCTCGCAGTGGTGCGGGACTGGGGCCAGTCGATCGAGTCGTCCGACAGCTACACCTACGGTCATTGCGGCCGGGTCGCGAGCTACGCCGTGGCGCTGGCCCAGGCACTCGGCCTCGACGATGCGCAGCAGACCACGATCCGTATCGGCGCGTACCTGCACGATCTCGGCAAAGTGAAGGTCCCGCACGAGATCCTGAACAAACCCGGCCGGCTCACCGACGACGAGTTCGCCGTCATCAAGATGCACCCGGTCTGGGGCGTCGAGCTGCTGGCGACGGTGGAGTTCCCCTGGGACATCAAGCCGATCATCCGCTGGCACCACGAGCGTTACGACGGCACCGGGTACCCCGACCGCCTCCGCGGGGACGAGATCCCGCTCAACGCGCAGATCATCTGCATCGTGGACGTCTACGACGCCCTCACCACGACCCGGAGCTACCGGTCAGCGATGTCGCGGGACGAGGCCCTGGCTCGGCTGGCGGAGTCCCGCTACTGGTGGCGCGAGGACGTGTACGAGGCGTTTCTGCGAGTGATCGAGGACTTCCCGGAGGAGCGGGCCGCGGCTTAGGAGTCACCCTGAACGCAGTGAAGGGGGCATGCCCGAACGCATGCCCCCTTCGCTTCGCTCAGGGTGACTCGGGATTAGGCCCGACTCGCGCCACCCTACGCCGTCTTCCGCCGCCTGGCCGCCCGCTTCCTCGGCTTCTGGAGCTCGATGACCCCCGCCTCGCGCGGCTGCCGGTACACATACTGCTGCCCCCGGAAGTTCCGCAGCACGACCTCCTCGTCGCTCATGCTGACGACGTACTCGGGCAGGAGCGGGATCTTGCCACCGCCGCCCGGGGCATCGATCACGAAGTGGGGATTGGCCAGGCCGCTGGTCCAGCCCCGGAGCGCCTCCATGATCCGGATGCCGGCCTGAACGGTGGTGCGGAAGTGCTCGGCGCCGGCCACCTGGTCGGCCATATAGATGTAGTACGGACGAACCCGGGCCATGAGGAGCCGCTGCATCAGGAGCTTCATGACCTCCGGGTCGTCATTCACGCCCTTGAGCAGCACCGTCTGGCAGCCGAGGGGGATGCCGGCGTCGGCCAGGCGGCCCAGGCCCGCCACCGCGGCCGGCGTGAGCTCGTCGGGATGGTTGAAGTGGGTGTTGATGAAGAGCGGGTGGAACCGCTTGAGCATGGTGGTGAGCTCGGGCGTGATCCGCTCGGGCAGATGGCACGGGACGCGGCTCCCGATCCGGATGATCTCGAGGTGCGGGATGGCGCGGAGCCGAGTCAGAATGGCCTCGAGCCGCCGGTCGTTGAGCAGGAGCGGATCGCCGCCGCTCATGATGACGTCGCGGATCTCCGTGTGCTGCTCGAGGTACTGGAAGGCGCTCTCGAACTGCGACATCGGGATCTTCTCGGGATCGCCTACCTTGCGGCGGCGGGTGCAGAACCGGCAGTAGCTGGCACACACCGGCGAGACCAGGAACAGGGCCCGGTCGGGATAGCGGTGGGTGATGTTGGGCACCGGGCTGTCGGCGTCCTCGTTGAGCGAGTCGACGATGCCATCCCGGATGTCGAGCTCCTCGACCGAGGGAACGTACTGCCGCCAGATCGGGTCATCGGGCGACTTGATCAGCTCCACCATGGCCGGAGAGATGCGGAACTCGAAATTCTCGGCCGCCTGGCGCAGGCGGTCGAGATCGGGGAAATGCTCGGGCCCGAACTTGGCCGCCAGCATGTCCAGTGAGCGGATCGAGTTGGCCTTGAGGACTTCTTGCCAGGTTTCCATTGCGGTACCCGTCCTTCTCAGGAGTCACCCTGAGCGAAGCTAGGGCTCAGGATGACTCGGGTCGAGGTACTTCACGTACACCACCTGATCGTCCCCCGGCGCATAGAAATCGGGAATGCGGGACACCGCCCGATACCCGCGCGCCTCGTAGAACGCCCGCGTCGGGGCATACTCGGATCGCCCGGCCGTCTCCACGACGACGAGCCGGGCGACGCCGGCCAGCCGGCGCTCCATGGCATGGATGAGGGCGGTGCCGACTCCGGCGCCGTGGACCGCCGGGTCGACCGCCATCCAGTAGAGATCGTAGGTGCCGAGGGTGCAGGGAGTTGGTCCCCAGCAGACCCAGCCGGCGAGGCGCCCCTCGTGCTCGGCGCCGAGGGCGATGTAGTCGGGTGAGCCGGCCACCGCGCCGTCGAAGACTTCGAGCGCGACGGGGATCTCGTCCTCGCGGAAGAGGCCGACGGCACGGCTGATCTCCTCGATGCGGCTGCGGTCGGCCGCGGAGAGGTTCCGGAGGGTGGCCAGGGTAAGCGTGCCGCTCACGCGGCAGTCACCCCGCTGACCAGGGCGGCGGCGGCGCGGTGGCTCTGCGAGCGCATGAGCGCCTCGTCCACGATCTGCATGACGAGGTCGTCGTAGCTCCAGCCGAAGGCGCGGCCCATCCGGGCCAGGCCGGCGTTGCTCGAGAGGTCGGGGCAGGGATTGACCTCGAGCACATAGGGCTGCCCATCGCCGTTGACCCGGAGGTCCACCCGGCCATAACCCTCGCCGCCGGACATGTTGATCCAGGCCTCGCGGGCCACCTCGCCGATGCGCTTGGCCAGGTCGGCCGGCACCTCGGCGGGGCAGATGGGCTGGGTGCCCTCGTCCTCCGGGCTCCCGGGAATCCACTTGGCCGCATAGCTCACGATGGGCCAGTTGCCGTCGGGCATGCCGTCGAACCGGATCTCGGCGATGGGCAGCATCCGCTTCCCGACGAAGCCGACGTTGAATTCCCGGCCGGCGACGTATTCCTGGACCAGCACCTCCTCGAACTGCTCGAGCATGAGGGCCACGCGCTTCTTGAGCGCGCGCTTGGAGGTGCAGACCGCGCCGTTGTCGATGCCGACGCTCGCGTCCTCCGCCGACGGCTTCACGATGGCCGGCAGAGGAAACTCGGCCGGGGTCTTGTTGGCCTGGGCCAGCGTGAAGGCCGGCACCGGGAGGCCGGCCGCGGCGAGCAGGGTGTTGGCGACGTGCTTCCGATGGCAGATCGTGGTGGGCCAGACCCGGCAGCCGGTGAAGGGCACGCCGGTCAGCTCCAGGGTGCCCACCACCATCTCCTCATACTTGGCGTGACCGTTGATGCCCTCGCACAGGTTGAAGACCAGGTCGGCCCGGCGGACCCGGCTGAGCCAGCGGAAGTCACCCAGCCGCACCGGCAGGAGCTCGACCTCGTGCCCCCGCCGGCGCAGGACGTCGCGGACCTCGTGGACGTTGCCCACGACCGCGGCTACGTCCTGCGGGCTCCACTCGTCGCTGCCGGCATCGTACAGGATCGCGACCTTCATCACGCCACCTCCGCCAGGAGTGAACGGCCGCTGATCCGGCGCCACGCGATGTCGGCGACGGTACGGATCAGCTCGTCGTAGCTCATCCCGGCGGCGCGAGCGGCCTTCGGGAAGCAGGAGTTGTCCCGCGGATCGGGCAGAATGCCCGGCAGCGGGTTCAACTCGACGACCATGGGGCGATTGGCGGCGTCGCAGCGGATGTCGATGCGGCACCAGTCGCGGCACTCGAGCGCGCGATACGCCGCCAGCGCGGCGGCGCGGATGTCCTCGGCCAGCGACTCGGGGACGCGGGCCGGGCAGTCGAAGATCTCCAGAGGGTGGGCCGGCGAGTCCCACAGCCACTTGGCCTCGTAGCCGTAGATCGGCGGCACGCCCTTGGGCAGCGTTTCAAAGTCCATGCCCACGATAGGCAGGCAGCGGGCCTCGTCGCCGTTGCCGAGCACCGCGACGGTGAACTCGGGGCCGGGCAGGTAGGTCTCGATGAGGACCGGCTCGGCGTAGGTGGCGAGGAGCTTCGAGACCTGCTTGACCAGCTGGCTCCGGGTCTTGCACAGGCTCCGCACGCTCACGCCCTTGCCCGAGCCCTCGAACGCGGGCTTCACGAAGAGCGGGAAGGGGAGCTGCACGTTCCGCGCGTCGGCCGGGCTTCGGGCCAGGACGAAGGGCGCCGTGGGCACGCCGTGATACGACATGACCTCCTTGGCGCGGCGCTTGTCGAGCGCGAGGCCGAGGGTCAGCGGGTCGGAGGCGTGGCAGGGAATCCCGAGGAACTCGCAGATGGCCGGGACGTGCCCCTCGCGGTTGGGCCCATAGAGCCCCTCGGCGATGTTGAACACGAAGTCGGGCTGGACCAGCGCGAGCCGCGCGGGAAAGCTGGCGTTGGCCTCGAGCCGATACACCTGGCCGACGGCACTGAGCGCGCGCTCCACCGCGTCGATGGTGGCGGGCTCGTCCCACTCGGCGTAGAGATCGGGTTGAGGAAGGTCGTCGCGGAGAGCCCGACTGTTGGGATCGTCCGAGGAGGGGGAGTCGGGCGGGGCCCCGGCTGCGGTGTCCGCCGGCGCACTGGGCTTGAGATTGAAGGCGAGTCCTATCCGAACTGCCAAGCGATCTCCTCTACAAAAAAGGCCGTCTACGAGAGACGAGCCGCGACGACTTGAGCACTTCGACGAACCTAAAGTAAGAAAAAGGGTTCGGGTGCACAATAGTTTTTTGGCGAGAACTGTGCCGGAAGGACGAAAGGGCGATAGGGCGATAGGGCGATAGGAGAGTCGTCGGGTGGATGGACGCCAACGGTTCGAGCCGCGGTCCCCGCGGCTGCGAATGAAGCGGCTGATCAGTTTGAGGAGCGGAGTCGTGCACTGAGCGCTGCGATGGAGAGTGCTGCCGATTGGGAAGTCGTGGCTGTAGGAGGAGAGCGCCATCGAGGGAGCGCCGTCGCCAAGAGCTGAGCGGACGAGGGCGTTGAAGTCCGAGCATGGTGCTCCGCCAGTCGGCGCCCTATCGCCTTATCGCCTTATCGTCCTATCGCCTCTCATTTCGCCTCACACCTTGTGAAATCCAACCCTTCCCGCCTCGCTCCCGTCGGCCGAGCGGTAGATCTCGAAATCGTTGAACAGCGCGGGCGCCTCTCGCTGGAGGACGCGGAGGCAGGCGACCGCCATCCGGCGGATCTCGAGCTCGGCGCCTTCGCCCAGGCGGAGCTCGAGCATGGTCCGCCAGGCGCGGACGTTGGCGCTGGCCACGATCTTCACCTCGGTCGCGTTGGGGAGCACGCTGCGCGCGGCCTCGCGGGCCATCTTCCGCCGGTGCACTCGGTCCTCGACCCAGGCGTATCGCTCCATCAGCTGTTCCACCGCGGCCACGTAGGCGGCCTGCGCGGCTTCGACCTGCCGGCACCACGCGGCCTCGAGCGCGGCGTCGCCCTGGATCGCGGGGGGCATGACGAAGGCGGCGTGCGACTCGTCGACATAGCGCTGGGAGAGCTGCGAGTAGCCCCAGCCGGCCCGGTGACGCACCAGCTCGTGGCTGCAGCTCCGGGAGATCCCCTCGATCAGCATCACATAGGTGGAATGCTCGAACACCGACCCGTGGCCCTGCTTGAGAATGTTCCGGAGGTATTCGGCCGTAGTGCGGCCGGCCGGATTGTGCTGGCTCATGTAGCACAGCCGTCCGGCGAACTCGGCGATGCGCTCGCCATCGCTGGCCTCGCCCTTCCACTGGATGGGCAGATGCGCCGGCTCGAGGAACTGAGGCCGGGCGATCAGGGAGATCCGAGGCTCGCGGAGGATGTCCATGGGTGGGTCGAGATCCTGGTTGGTGATGAGTCGTCGGTCGGGTCCGGAGCGCGGGCACTGCGGCAGGCGCTCAGGATCCTCGATCGGTAGTGTCCGCCAGCTCGAGCCGGCTTCGGGCATACCCGCCGCGCTGCTCGATCAGTCGAAGTCCGCGCGCGATGTCGTCCGGCAGCGCGATGGCCTGGCGGCCCACCTTGAGCCGGCTCACCGGCGGCTCGGCGGACGGAAGGATAACGCCGGGATTGAGAATTCCGAGGGGGTCGAAGGCCTGCTTCGCCCGCGCGAACAGCGCCACGATCTCGTCGCCGAAGACCCGGTGGAGCAGGCCGGCGCGGAGCCTCCCGTCGCCGTGCTCGCCCGAGGGCGTGCCGCCCAGGCGCACGAGGGTGTCGGTGACGGTCTCGAGCAGTCCGGCCACCGCGTCCTCCCAGCCGGGGCGGGCCAGCTCGGGGAGCAGGTTCACGTGTACGTGGCCGTCACCCGCGTGGCCGAAGATCACGACCGCCAGGTCCCGCGCGGCCGCCGCCTCGCGAACGGCTCGGACATACTCACCCATGCGGGGTAGCGGCACGCAGCCGTCCTCGATCACCTGGAGCGAGCGGCGCGTCTCGGGCAGGCCCGCGAGGATCGGACTCGCGGCGTGCCGGAGCGCCCACAGCCGTTCCGCCGCCGCCTGGGTGAGGCCGGTGTCCACCGTCGCGGCAAACGGGGCGACCGCGGCGGCGGCCTGCCGGGCCGCGGCCCGAGCCGCGGCCTCGTCGCCTCGCTCCATTTCCACCAGCAGCACGGCCTCGGGCCCGGACTCACCCACCAGCTCGAGGAAGGTGCGGTCGAGCAGCTCGACGGCCGACG
>DATEJD010000263.1:0-13063 GCA_035278325.1 Gemmatimonadales bacterium
GAGTGCGCGGACCGGCGCCGTCGCGCGGGCGGCCGGACGCCCGGCGAGCTGGATCCACAGCACCGAGCCCAGAATGAGCGCCATGGCCGCGAGCATGCGTCCGGTAATGGGCTCGCTCAACACCAGCCAGCCGAGCAGCACCGCGACCACCGGGTTGACGTAGGCATAGGTGCCGACCACCGCGGCGGACCCGTGCTTCAAGGCGTACCCGAACGCGGTGTACCCAACGATGGAACCGATCGCGATCAGGTAGACCATGGCGCCGATGGCGGGACCGTCGAAGTGGAACCTCGGCGCCTCGCCGATAGCCAGTCCGAACACGCAGAGCAGGGCTCCCGCGATGGCCATCTGCGCCGCCGCGGCGACGTAGAGGCTCACCTCCGTCGTCGGGTTCCGCTTCCAGTAGATGCTGCCGAGGGCCCACGAGGCGCTGCCGAAGGTGAGCGCGATGGGGCCGCGCAGGTCTGCCGTGGCCAGCTGGTCCGGCGTGATCCCCGCCAGCAGGGCGGTGCCGGCGAACCCGATGATCAACCCGACGCCCAGTCGCCAGGTGACGGGCGTCTTGCCGCCGGGAATGACCGCGTCGAACAAGGCCGACCAGAGGGGCATCGCCGACACCAGCACGCTGGCCACGCCCGATGCCACATACTGCTCCGCCCACACCACCATCGCGTTGGCGCCGCAGAGGAGGCAGATGCCGGTGATGGCCAGCGTGCGCCAATCGCGCGCCCGCGCCGGCAGCTGGGCGCCGAGCGCGAGCATGAGGCCGCCCAGCAGCAGACCGGCGATGAGGAACCGCACGCCGGCGAACAGGAACGGCGGGAGGTGGTGGTCCACACCGATCCGGATGAACAGGTAGGTCGAGCCCCAGACCACGCATACCAGGAGATAGGCGATCAATGCCTTGCCGCGGAGGGCCGCCATCAGTCGTTCTCCACCGGTACCACGCCCGGCTTCTCGAACACGCTCGAGAGCACGATCGTGGTGCGCGTGCTGGCCGAGAGCCCCGGCTCGCGCAGCGTGCGGAGGATCCGCTCCAGCGCTTCGAGCGAAGGCGCGGCCACCTTGAGGATGTAGCAGTCGTCGCCGGCGACGTGATGACACTCGAGGACGCTGGGGTTGGCTTCCAGCCCACGCACCGCGCGCTCCGCCTCGTCGTGGTCGGAGGCGGGGTACCGGACATTCACGAAGGCGGTGATGGGAAAGCCCGCCTTGGCCCGGTCGATCCGGGCAGCGTATCCCAGGATGTGGCCGCCCTCTTCGAGCCGCTTGACCCGCTCCATGACCGCGGGGCGGGAGAGCCCGACCTCGTCAGCGAGGGCCTGGTAGCTGGCTCGGCCGTCGAGGGCTAGGAGCTGGAGGAGGCGGCGGCTGATGGGGTCGATGTCGACCACGGGCGACTCCGGGGTTGTGTGTCTCCCGAATCTATATTTTTCAGACGAATCGTCAATTCCGGAAGATTTTTCCAGACTAATAGCAGGAGTAGGTACTTGACACACAGCGGATCGTCGCCAGTGACCGTGATCACTTCGGGCGCGTCCCTTATGGCCCCAATGTCTCCCCGACCGGCTAATGGGAGCGGCGGTATGGCCGACGAATGGAAGAAGGAACTTGAGCGGCTGGGCAACACGGCGGCGAAGCGGCGGGATCGTGCGAAGGAGCTAGTCGAGGAGAGTAGGGAGCTAATACGAGAGGCACAAGAACGGCGGAGCCACGACAAACTGGCCGAATGACGAAGGCGCTGCTCCACCGTGCCAGCGTGAGCCAACTCACGCCGATCTTCGCTCCCGCCAGCAACATTCCGTTGGTACGGTACAGTACGGGAGAAACGTGGAATCGAGCGATTACGGCTTGCCCATCGTCGTGCTCACGGTGCTGGTAGTGGACGACCGCAGCATGGCTCGCCGCATTGCGAGCAGAATCCTGAGCGAAGAGGGCTTCCGGGTCCTGGAAGCGGATGGCATGGGCGAGGCGCTCGAAGTGCTGGCCCAGGCCCGCGGCCGGGTCGATCTGGTGATGCTCGACGTGGTCCTGGCCGATGGCGACGGTGTCAAGCTGGCGCGGCAGATCCAGGAGGAATGGCCCTCGCAGCGTATCCTGTTCATGTCGGGGTTTGCCGCGGAGGTGCTCACCCGGTACGGGCTCCGGGATCTGGACGTGCCCTTCCTGGCCAAGCCCTTCACTCGGGGCGAGCTCCTGGCCAAAGTCGCCGAGGCCATCGATCGGCCGACGGCTCAGACCAGTCGAACCCGGCCGGCCACTGACCGGGAGCAGCAATCGGAGCCGGAGCAGGACAAGACACCGGGAGCAGGACAGGAATAGAATAAGGCCCGGGCGACGGCTCCCGGGCTTTCCTGCCTTTGGCGTTCGGGATCACGCTGATACCCGCATGTCCCGCCCATCCTAGGACCACCCGAAATTGCCGCCTCCGCTTGGGGTCGGTGTCGGCCTTGCCTATGTTTCCGGCCGATGCCCAGCCGTCGTACCCACCACCACCCTCCGAGACGTCCGTGATCGTCCTTGCGTTGCTGGCCTTGCAGCAGGCGCCGGCCGAGACTCGATTGCCCGCGGGCTCCTACTGGCAGCAGGAAGTCGCCTACGCCATCAGCGCGCGGCTGGACGAGCCGTCGGGGACGCTGAGCGGTACGGAGCAGATCGCCTACCGCAATCGCTCGCCCGACACGCTCACCACCTTCTCGCTGCACCTCTACCTCAACGCCTTTCGTCCTGGCTCGCGGTGGGCCGACGCCGATTCGGTCGAGGGGCGGCGCCGGTTCAACGATCTCCACGATCCCGACTTCGCCTTCAATCACGTCCGCGACGTGCGCATCATGGGCCAGGCGGTCGAGCCGACCTATCCCTTCGCTCCCGACAGCACGGTGGTTCGCTTCGCATTGCCACGCCCGCTCGCGCCCGGCGACTCCATGACCGTCGAGATGCAGTGGGACGCGCGTCCCTCCACCGTGCCGCGCCGCCAGGGTCGCCAGGGGCGGCGGTTCGACTTCGCCCAGTGGTATCCCAAGGTGGTGGTGTACGACCGCTATGGCTGGGAGGAGCACCCACTCTACCCGGGCGGCGAGTTCTACGGCGAATTCGCCCGCTTTACGGTCGACCTCGACGTCCCCGAGGACCAGGTGGTGGGCGCGACCGGCGTCGCGGTATGCGGCGATCCCGGATGGGAGCGGGCCAACCAGACCGCCCGGCCGGTCGAGTATCAACGCGACTACTACGGCTCGAGTACGCCTTCCGGGGACGCGTGCGCGGGAGCCGAGCCCGGACGCAAGCGAATCCGGTGGTACGCCGAGCAGGTGCACCACTTCGCGATGTCGCTCAACCCAGCCTACCGGTACGAGGGCGGGCATTTCGGCAATGTCGCCGTGCACGTGCTCTATCAGCCGGGCGACGAGAAGACCTGGGGCGGCGGCATCGCGGTCGGGCGCACCGAGACCGCGCTCGCGTGGCTCGATCAACTGTACGGGCCGTTCGGCTGGCCCCAGATCACCAACGTCCATCGGATCGAAGGGGGTGGCACCGAGTTTCCGATGATGGTGCACGACGGCTCGGCCGATCAGGGGCTCATCGTGCACGAGGTCGGCCACAACTACACCATGGGCCTGCTGGCGAACAACGAGTGGCGGGAAGGGTGGCTGGACGAGGGCTTCACCAGCTTCCAGACCAGCTGGTTCTGGGAGACCCAGGGGCGTGAGTCGTACGCGAACACCGAGAGCGAAGTGCTCGAGCTCGATCTGGACAACTACTCGGAGCCGACCAGCCTGGTGAGCGAGGACTACCGCGACTTCACCTCCTACCAGATCGCGATCTACACCCGGGGCGAGCTGTTCTTCCACCAGCTTCGCGCCATCGTCGGCGACGCGACGATGCACCAGATCCTGCGCACCTTTTACGAGCGCTGGAAGTATCGCCACGTGGACGAGGCCGCGTTCCGCGCCGTCGCCGAGGAGGTATCGCAGCGCGACCTCTCGACCTTCTTCGCCCAGTGGCTCCACGGGACCGAGCTGTTCGACTACGCCGTCGGACGAGTGCGGGTCCGGCGGGAGGGCGACGGGTATCTCACGCGGGTGGAGGTCGTGCGGCGCGCGAACGGCCGCTTTCCGCAGGATGTGGCCGTGATCGCCGCCGGCGATACCGGCGTGGCGCGGACGGATGGTCTGGCGGAGCGCGAGTGGGTCCAGATCGCGACCCGCACCAAGCCGAAGTCGGTGTGGCTCGACCCGCTGGTGCGCTCGCACGATTGGAACATGCTGAACAATCGGCGGCCGATCGGGTTCTCCCTCGAGCGGCTGCTGGTGCCGATTCCGGCCACCGACGTCTACTTCCACCGCTACGTCAGCACCCGCGTCCGCCGCGACCGCCTGACCATGGGGCTTCAGCCCGTGGCCTGGTACAACGACGCCGGCGGCCTCACGCTCGGCGCCCGCAGCCGCACGGACTACCTCGGCCGGTTCGAGCAGAACGTCGCCTGGCTGACCTACGGGACCGGGATCGGCGTGGACAACGACGCGCCCGAGGTCGATGGGTGGCTTCGGACCCGCAATCCGGTGAGGCTCCGGGCACCGAACCTGACCGAGACCTTCGACCTGTTTCGGGTGGAAGGCCGCTATGGCGCGATGCTGGAGCTGGAACGGAGCCGGCGCGCGCACCTCACCTTCGGTCCCACCTGGTCGGAGGGTCTCACGCTCCAGTGGGTGCACCCCGACGATTTCCGCTACCTCGACCGCGGCTATTACGACGACGCGGGCACGGTGGAGCTCGGCCTGTCGGTCGGGGTGTCCACCCAGGCCGGTCCCTGGCAGCTCGGCGGGCGCATGAAGACCGCGTACGGCCTGGCCTACAACCGCGACGGGCTCGACGCGGTCCGGGCCGACCTCGATCAGTTCTACGGGCGGATCACACTCGACGGAACGGCCCGGCGCTCGCTGGGTGGACCGTGGAGCCTCGGGGCGCGCCTCTATCTCGGCCTCAGCGGCAACCACCTGCCGGCCAAGCAGCGACAGATCTACCTGCAGGGAGCCGATCCCATCGAGCGGCTGACCAACCCGTTCCTTCGCTCGCGCGGATCGCTCCTCGAGGGCGAGGACGTGAACTACCAGCTGCCCGGCGGAGGCGGGGTTCGCGGCATCGACCCCCGCGTATCCACCAGCGGCCTGGTGGCGCTCAACGCGGAAGTCGAGCGGACTGTCATCACCCGACCGAAGGCCCGGCTTTTCTCTCGCGTGGCGGTCGCCGGGTTCACCGATCTGGCGCACGGCCTCGAGAGCGCGGGCGACGCGGCCTTTACCGGTCGGATCCGGTTCATCGGAGACGCGGGGGTCGGGGTCCGCGCCGAGCACCGGATCGGCGACACGCGGTTCGTCACCCGACTCGACCTGCCGCTCTGGGTCAATCGGCCGGAGCTGGCGCAGGACCGCTCGCCGGGGGATGACGAGGTGGCGTTCCGGTGGGTGTTCAGCTTCGAGCCGGAGATGTAGACGGGCGGACGGATGGACGAGGGAGTCACTCCGAACGAAGTGAGGGGGGCATGCCTCAACGCATGCCCCCTTCGCTGCGCTCAGGGTGACTCCCTCGCCTTTCCATCCTTCCGCCCTCTCTCGCCATTCATCGGCGTGCCTACCGAGCCTATATTTCCGCGCGCGAGCGAATGTTCAACCCGCTGGAGGAATCCGTGCCCGATGTGCCATACCGGGTCGACAAACCATGGGGCTATGAGCTGGTCTGGGCTCGCACCGACCGGTATGTCGGCAAGATCCTGCACGTGAGGGCAGGGCACATCCTGAGCCTGCAGTACCACAACCTCAAGGACGAGACGATGCACGTGCTCCGCGGCGAGCTCATTCTGCGCACCCGTCCGGGCGCGGAGCTCGAGGCGCGCACCTTCAGAGCCGGCGAGTCGGTCCACATTCCTCCCAAGCTGGTCCACCAGATCGAAGCCGTGGTGGACAGCGATGTGCTCGAGGCATCCACCCCCGAGCTCGACGATCTGGTCCGGCTGCAGGACCGTTACGGACGAGGCTGACATGCAAGTGATCATCCCGCTCGCCGGGAAGGGCACCCGTCTCCGACCGCACACCCATCTCGTCCCCAAGCCCCTGCTCAAGGTGGCGGGGCGGCCGGTGATGGACTGGGTCATGGACCGGCTCGACGGGCTGGAGGTGAGCGAGCTGATCTTCATCACCGGCCATCTCAAGGAGCAGGTCGAGGCGTACGCCCGCGCGCGCTACGCCATCCCCTCGCGCTTCATCGAGCAGAAGGTGCAGGACGGCACCGCCGGCGCGGTCAACCTGGCGCGGCCGTTCGTGCACGAGCCGGTGCTCATCATTTTCGTGGATACCGTGTTCGAAGCGGACCTCACGCTGATCAACCGGACCGATGCGGACGGGATCATCTGGGCCAAGGAGGTGGAGGATTACCAGCGCTTCGGCGTGGTGGTGACGGACAAGCAGGGCTACATGACGAAGATCGTCGAGAAGCCCTCGACCCCGATCTCCAAGCTCGCCAACATCGGGCTCTACTACATCCGCGCCGTGGACAGCCTGTGGCAGGGCATCGATCACGTGCTCGCCGCGCCCAAGAACAAGGGCGAGTATTTCCTGACCGACGCCTTCCAGTGGATGATCGACCACGGCAAGCGGATCCTCACCGCCGAGGTGGGCGGCTGGTACGACTGCGGCGCGCTGGGCACGCTGCTCGAGACCAACGACATCCTGCTCCGGAAGGGTGCCGCGCGCCGCCGCGAGTTTCCGGGGGTCACCATCCACGATCCGGTCTACATCGAGGAGGGCGTGACCATCGAGCGGAGTGAGATCGGTCCCAACGTGAGCCTCGAGCAGGGCACCAGGATCGCCGACAGCGTGGTCCGGAACACCATCGTGGGCCGCGACTCGAAGCTCACCCGGGTGCGCCTCGACGGTGCCATGATCGGCAACGCGGTCATGGCCGAGGGATTGTCGGGGTCCGCGTCTCTGGGCGATCACTCGGAGCTGGCGGCGGCGCCGCCACGCTAGCGCAGGGAGCATGTCCGTAGACGAGCTCTGCCGGTCCTACCTGGACCTCAAGTACCACTTCGATCCCGCCGCGGCGAGCGCGGCCGGCCTGGTGTCGCACGACGGCCGGCTGGGCACCTTCGACGATGCCGCGGTGCGCGCGCACGTCGCGGCGCTCCGCTCGGTGTCCGGCGCGGTCGAAGAGCTCGACGTGGACGACCTGCAGGAGGAGATCGATCGGACCGCCCTGCTGGGCGAGATCCGGAGCGCCATCTTCCGGCTGGAGCACGAGCGACCCCACGAGCGGAATCCGGTGTTCTGGGTCAACCATCTGTTCCAGGCGCTCTACGCGGTGCTCGCCCGGAGCGGCAATGCCACCGGCGGCCGTGCCCCGGCTGCGCTGGAGCGGCTGCGCGGCGTGCCGGCGTTCCTGGACGATGCGCGCAGCACGCTCGAGTCGCCGCCGTCGGTATTCGTGGACTCGGCGCTCGCCATGCTGGGCGGGGGCGGCGAGCTGATCGTCCAGATGGCCGCCGCGATGGGCGCCGAAGCACCGGACCTGCAACAGGAGCTCAATGCCGCGGCGGGCGCCGCGCTCGAGGCCCTCAAGCGCTGCGGCACCGCGTTGCGCGACGACATCGAGCCCAACCCGGACCCGCACGCGTTCGCCATCGGCGAGGAGCAGTTCGCGCGGAGGCTCCATTTCGAGCACGCGGTGGTCTCGGGCGCGCCCGAGCTCTGGCGCTACGGGCTTCACCTGCAGGAAGAGACGACGGCGCAGCTCGCCGCGCTGGCCGCGGAGCTGAGCCCTCGGCCGTGGCGGGAGCTGGTGGACGAGCTCCGGAACGACGCGCCGCCCCCCGACGCCATCCTGGAGACCTATCGCCGCGAGCTGGGCCGGGCCCGCGCCTTCATCGCCGAGCGCGACCTGGTGGCGATTCCCGAGGCGCCGGTCGACGTGGTGCCCACCCCGTCGTTCCTCGCCGCGCTGGTGCCGTTCGCGGCCTACGAGCCGCCGCCCATCTATCTCGGCGCCCCGCGGGGCCGGTTCTACGTCACGCCGCCCGACCCGGCGGTTCCGCAGCAGCGGCGAGGTCATTGCCGCCACGGCATCGCCGCCATGGTCGCGCACGAGGCCTACCCCGGCCACCACCTGCAGCTGGTGACGGCGCAGGGTCTCCACTCGGAAGTGCGGCGGCACCTGTGGACCCCGATCATGGTGGAGGGTTGGGCCCTCTACTGCGAGCAGCTCGCCGGCGAAACGGGCTACTATCGCACCCCCGAGGAGCGGCTGTTCCAGCTGGTGAACCTGCTCTGGCGCGCCATCCGGATCGTGCTCGACGTCGGCCTCCACACGCGAGGGATGAGCCCGGTGGAGGCGGTGGACTACATGGTCGAGCATCTGCCGATCGAGCGTCCCAGCGCCGAGGCCGAAGTGCGGCGCTACTGCGCCTGGCCCACCTATCAGCTCTGCTATGCCATCGGCCGCCGCGAGCTGCTGCGGCTGCGTGAGGCCTTCCGCGAAGCGGCGGGAGACGACTACGATCCGAGGACGTTCCACGACACGCTGCTCGGCTATGGTGGGCTGCCGGTGTCGTTGGCCCGCTGGGGAATGGACCTCGCGGAGTAACGCTGGTGGGAGGCGCTGTGAAGATCACGGTCCTGACCTACCTCGACAGCGAAGACGAAAGCTCGAAGGACTACGACCCCGTCGTGCCTCAGGTCGCGCGCACGCTCCGCCGCCTGGGCCACCGCGTCTCGGTGCTCGGGGTCCACGGCGATGTCAAGCGCCTCATTGCCGGTCTCTCCCGCCGCAAGCCCGATCTGGTCTTCAACCTGATGGAGATGTTCGGCGACAACGTCTTCGGTGACATCCCGGTCACCGGGATGCTCGAGCTGTTGGGGCTCCGCTACACCGGGAGCGGACCCGGCGAGCTCTATCTGAGCCAGGACAAGGGGCTCACCAAGAAGCTGCTCGCCTTCGAAGACATCCTCTATCCCCGCTACGCCATCTTCTCCCGCCAGGCCACCTTCGAGACCGGCGGCAACCTGCGCATGCCGCTGTTCGTCAAGCCGCTCCGGTCGGACGCGTCGCTCGGCATCGGCGGCAAGTCGCTGGTGCACGACGCGGCGGCCCTCATGGAGCGGGTGGCCGCCATTCACAAGGAGCTGGAGGATTCGGCGCTCGCCGAGGAGTACATCGACGGGCGCGAGTTCTACGTGGGGGTGCTCGGGAACGCGCAGCCCAAGGCGCTGCCGCCGATCGAGGTGGATTTCACCGGCTTTCCCGAGGGCGTGCCCAAGGTGATGGACAGCAAGGCCAAGTGGGACGAACGGAGCAAGGAGTACAAGGGCACCAAGTCGGTCGTCGCGACGCTGCCCGACGAGCTCAGGGCGCGGCTCCAGAAGGTGGCGGTGGACGCCTACCGCGCGCTCCGGGTCAAGGACTACGGCCGCGTGGATCTCCGGCTCACCGACACCGGCGACATCTACGTGCTCGAGGTGAACGCCAGCTGCTATCTGGAGAAGGGGAGCGAGTTCGCCATGGCGGCGGCCGCCAGCGGGCTCGACTACCCGCGGCTCATCGAGCGGGTCGTGAACCTCGCCTCGGAGCGGTTCGAGAAGAAGCGGAGATGAGGTAAGGCGAAGGACGGTAGGACGGTAAGACGGTAAGACGGAAGGACCAGCACACCTCACGAGGTCACCGGGACAGGCCGTGATGTGCTGGTCCTTCCGTCCTTCCGTCCTTCCGTCTTACCGTCCTACGCCTTACGGCAGATACGAACCCCGCTGGACGTAGTTCATCGCCAAGCCGGTTACCAGCGTCGTGAGCGCCACGATCGCGCTCGCCTCCCGCGTGCGCACGTATCCCTGCCCGAGGTGTCCCGCTCGCTCCGCCAGGTACCGCAGCAGCACGCGGGTCCGCTCCGGAAAATGCCCGGTCCAGCGGAACACGTTGGCCATGAGCTCGGGCTCGAGCCGCCGGATCAGGGCGTCGGCAGGGGCCAAGGGCTCATCGACTGACATGCCGCTCTCCGGACGGAGATCCTCGAAGATCGCGAGGAGCGCGCCGTCGAGACCGGGGGGCATGTCGCCCCGGGCGTCGGGGTCGTCACGGTAGTAGTGACCGAGCGAATACTCGATGTCGGCGACGTCCTCATCGAGGTCGGCGGCGGTGACGACCGGGTCGCGATCCCGCACGGCGGCCATGACCCGGTCGCAGTAGGCCAGCTTCGCGGCCGCTACCGGCCATCCGCCGTACTCCTGTCGCCAGTTGAGCCCCGGCGTCATCCACACGGCGAACGTCTCCGACCAGTCCTCGTCGGGGTGCTTCTGGGCATACCAGCCCGGCAGGTGACGGACGTAGCGGCGGCTGAACGGCTCGGGCCGGTAGTCCTCGGCGTAGGGTTGGGTGATCGACCCGAACTGCTTGACCCACTCCTCTTCGTCGTAGAGCCGGTAGGCGTAGTTCACCACGTGTCCCATCTCGTGGCGCAGGTAGCGGAGGATGTCGGCTCGATCGAACCCCTCGACGTGGCCCACCCGTTCCGCGTGGAGCGCGGTCAGGTCCGGGCGGGCGAGGTAGAAGGGAATGGCGATGGCCACGGTCTCGAATGGCACCCCCCATTCGGTCGAGAGGTAGAACCGGGGCCGCACCCGCGTGAGCCCCACCGCCTCGAGCTCGGCCCGGATCTCGTCGAGGATCGGCTCCAGACGGGTGCCGGCGATGGTCAGGTCGAGGTCGCGGATGGGCGTCGACCAGAGGTTCGACTCGTGAAACCGGACGGGGTCGGCGGTTGCCATAAGGCGCGTAACATACATGCTACTTTCCAGCGATGCCGCATCCCCCGACCCGATGACCACAGCCCCAGAGGCCCGGGAGGAAGCGCCCTCCCAGGCGGCCGGACTTCCGCCCGCCGTGAAGGGTCTGTCCCTCGTCTCGCTGTTCAACGACTTCGCCAGCGAGATGGTCTACCCCCTGCTGCCGGCATTCATCACACGCACGCTCGGAGGCGGGGCGGAGCTGCTGGGGCTGCTGGACGGGGCGGCGGACCTGACCTCCGCGGTGCTCAAGGTGGTGAGCGGCCGCCTGGCCGACCGCCCGCGCTGGCGCGGGCCGCTGATCCTGGGCGGCTATCTCACCGCCGTGCTGGTCCGACCGCTGATCGCGGTCGCCAGCGCGGCCTGGCAGGTGGTCGGGTTCCGCGTGATCGACCGGGTGGGCAAGGGAATCCGGACCCCTCCCCGTGACGCCCTGATCGCCGGAGTGACCCCGCCGCCGCTCCGGGGCCGGGCGTTCGGGTTCCACCGGGGGGCGGATCACCTGGGGGCCGTGTTCGGGTCGCTCGCGGCTTGGTATTTCCTCTCGCACGGGTTCGAAGTCCGGCGGGTGATCGAATGGAGCGTGGTGCCAGGGATCCTCGCCTTTCTGATCCTTGCCGTCGTACTGCGCGGCGTGCGGCTGCCGTCCGAGGCAGCCTCCGGCACGAAGCCCGGGCCGGGCTCGTCGCCCGGGGCCGGCGGGCCCGTCTTCTGGGCTCCGGTGCTGGCGCTCACGGCGCTCACCTTCTTCCGCTTGCCCGAAGCGCTGCTGCTCCTCCGCCTGCAGGACACCGGTGTGGCCGTTGCCCTGGTACCGCTGGTGTGGGCGGGGCTCCACGTGGTGCGGAGCGCCTCCTCCTATCCCGGCGGCTGGCTAGCCGACCGTCTTGGTTCCCGGGCAACCGTGGCCGCGGGCGGACTGGTGTTCGCCGCCGTCGCGACCGTCCTCGGCTTGAGCCTCTCACCGTCCGCGGCGGTGGTCACCTTCCTGGCGCTGGGGCTCGTGGCCGGGCTCACGGAGTCGGCGGAGCGGGCGATGATCGCGCGCTTGTCACCGGTGCGGACCGGTCGCGGCTTCGGCCTGTATCATGCACTGACCGGCGCGACGGCCTTGCCGGCCGGCCTCATCTTCGGCTGGATCTATCAATCCGTCAGTGGGCCCGCGGCGCTGGCCGCCAGCGCGGTCGGCATGGCGGCTGCGGTTGCCCTCTGGCTCGGTGCATCACCAGGAATCCGGGAGAGTGGTGCGGCATGAAATTCGGGCGTGGAATCCCCGTCGCGCTGGGACTCCTGGCGCTGCTCAGGGTCGGCGTGGCGGACGCGCAGGTGCAGTTCAGGCTGGGTGTGCCCGGCCGGGCGACCTATTCGGAGCTGCACGACGGGCTCCGCGCGGGCACGCCGCGGGCCGACAGCATGCTGCGCGTGCTCCGGATCCAGAGCCCCGGGCGGCTCTGGCGCATCGCCCGGCGGGCGATGGATGGCGACGGCGACTGGAACTCGGGGCTGGTGGCGCTCACCCATCTCGCCGAGCTCAGGAGCGCGGCCTATGCCGATAGCGCGCGCCGGCTCCGCGCCGAGCTCGAGCACGCCGAGGGCCCGCCGTTCCCGCACAACCCCGGCCTCGTGGCCGACGACATCACGCCGTCGCTCCAGGCCATCATGCTCGAGCGACGCCGGGCCACGCAGGGGGACTCCGCCGTCCTGGCCGACATTCTCGGCAGACTCGCCTCGAAGAAATACGATCACGGGGACGCGTGGGTGCTCGGGCGGCTCGGCGCCGGCGCGAAGGACTCGCTGTGGGCCCGGTTCCGCTCGGCCGACAGCGAGGAGTTCCGGGTGCGCTACCTGACGCTGCTCTCCTACTTCACCGACCCGGCGCTCATTCCGGATCTCGCCCGGGTCTACGCCGCGCCCGACAGCTTCGGCCTGCCCAAGCGCTACGCGATCCGGGCCTCGGATGGCCTGCTCTGGATCGGCACGCGGGAGAGCATGCAGGCGCTGCTCGATGCGCGCGCCAGGGCGCGGGCGCGCGGTGTGTACGACGATCCGAGCCTCCGCCATGCGGATCTCGACTTCCTCGGGAGTGACAGCTCGTCGGTGATCAGCCGGACCGGGAAGTGGCTGACGGAGTGGATTCGGGAGCTGCCGGCAAAGGAAGCGAGCGCGGGCCGGTAGCGGGTGCGAGCCCTGCACGGCTGCGCGTGGGGATGGTCATGCAGGCGGGAGCGAGGCGCAGGGAG
>DATEJD010000264.1:0-14896 GCA_035278325.1 Gemmatimonadales bacterium
ACGGAAGACACGGAAGGCTTCCTGGTCGGGCCAAGTTCCTCTCATTCCGCGCCTAGGCCGGCCTCCCTGCAGAGATATTGGGGTGCCCCCCACCCCAAAAACTCTCGTGACCAGCTCTTCCGTCTCGAAATGAGAGGAGGTTGGCCCGACCAGGGAGCCTTCCGTGTCTTCCGTGCTTCCGTGGTGAAGAGCCGTACGCTGCGCCCGTCGCGGAGTCACCCTGAACGTAGTGAAGGGGGCATGCCCGAACGCATGCCCCCTTCGCTTCGCTCAGGGTGACTCGGATGCCGACTCAGGGCGCCTCCCCAGCCTCCTCCACCGCCCCACCGAGCGCCCGCCCGCTCCACGTCCGCCACGCGTAGTACACCGGAATCCCCGCCAGGATGATCCCGAAGGTGATCCCGGTGTTCACCGGATCGGTCCAGAGCGCATTCACCACCATCGCCACCGAGGCCACCAGGAACAGGATCGGCACCAACGGATAGCCCCAGGTGCGATACGGCCGCGGCAGGTCGGGCCGGGTGCGCCGGAGCACGAACACCGCGGCCACCGCCAGCGCGTAGAACGGCCAGATCCCCAGGATGAACTTGTCGGCCAGCTGCTGGAAATCGTTGAACAGCACGTACAGCACGCCGAGCGCGGTGGCGAGCCAGATGGCGACCGAGGGACTCTGGAACCGGGGTGATACCCGCGCGATGGCCCGGAAGAAGAGCCCGCGGTCCGCCATCGCGAAGAAGATCCTCGGCCCCGTGATCATCGAGCCGGTGAGCGAGCCGAAGCAGGACAGCATCACGATGCCCGACACCACGCTGCCGCCCGCGCCACGGAAGACGGTGATCCGGTCCGCCGCCGTCGCCGCGATCAGCTTGGAGGCCGCCATCTCGGGCAGTGGGACCAGATAGACGTAGGCGACGTTGAGCAGCAGATACACCAGGACGATCGCCCCGGTGCCGAGGATGAGCGCGCGCGGCATGGTGCGCGCGGGATCCCGGACCTCACCGCCCACGAACGACAGGTCGGCCCAGCCGTCGTAGGTCCACATGATGGCGATGAGCGCGGTGCCCATGAGCGACAGATCGAGCCCGCCGCGCCACGCCGGCGTGAAGTGCGACGCGCTCCCCTCGCCGGCGGTGAACGCGAGCAGAACCAGTGCCGCCAGCGCGGCGTACTTGGCGAAGGTGGTCAGGTTCATGAGCACGGCCGCGCTGCTCACACCCAGGTAGTTGATGGTGCCGACGAAGAGAATGGCCACCGCCGCCACCCAGCGGACCTGCTCCGGGGAGAGGTGGACGAAGTAGCCCAGGTACTCGGCGAAGATGGTGGAAATCGCGCCCAACGCGGAGGCGCGGATGACGGTGAGCTCGGACCAGCCGAACAGGAAGGCCGGGAGCGGCCCGAACCCTTCGAGGATGTAGGCGAACACCCCGCCCGAGCGGGGCAGCGCGCCGGCCAGCTCGGACAGGGTGAGGGCGCCGAACAGCGCCACCAGCCCGCCCACCACCCAGGCCAGGAGCACCGGTCCGGGATCGTGCAGCCGCTCGGCCACGGCGGCCGGAACCCGGAAGATCCCGCTCCCGATGGTCGACCCCACCAGCACCGCAATGGCGCTGGCGAGACCTAAGTGCCTGGGGAGCCGCTCCCCCCAGGCATCACGTTGGGTGGACATGGCGTAAATATAGCCTTGACAAGGCTCTGCCGGACGGGTTCTTTCCCGGCGATATGACGGAATCCACCCCCGACCGGGCGCGCTTGCTTCGCCGGCTGGCCTGGACCGGCGCCACCCTCGCTCTCGGTTTGATCGTGCTCGGGGGCGTCGTCCGGATCACCGGATCCGGGATGGGTTGTGGCGACCACTGGCCCCGGTGCGACGGTCAGTGGTTCCCGCCGCTCGACCTCCCCACCCTCATAGAGATCGGCCACCGCTGGGTGGCGGCGTTGGTGAGCCTCGTGGTGCTCGCGGTCGCCATTGTGGCGTGGCGGCGGCACCGGGACGTGCCCGCGCTGCGGACGCCCGCCCTGGTGGCGCTGGCGCTGCTGGTGTTTCAGGTGCTGCTCGGCGCCGTCACCGTCAAGCTGGCCCTCCCGCCGTGGGTCATCATCACTCACCTGGCCAATGCGATGGTGCTGCTGGCGGTGCTGATGGTGGTGGCGCTGAGGGCGGGAGAGGTTCGCGGTACGGGAGTCCTCCTGAGCGCAGCGAAGGAGCCATACCCCGACGCCTGGCCCCTTCGCTTCGCTCAGGGTGACTCCGGTCAGGGTGACTCCGGTGCTGTCCACCGAGCCCACCGGCTAGTGCTCGCCACCGCCGCGCTCGGCTTCATCGTCATCCTGTTCGGCGCGCAGGTAGCCAACTTCCACGCCGGCTTCCTCTGCCTCGGCTTCCCGCTGTGCAACGGCAGCGTGCTGCCGCCGCCGAACCGGCTCGCGGCGCTCCACTGGAGCCACCGGGTGCTGGCCTTCGCGTTCCTCGGCCTCGCCATCGTCATGGTCAACCGGGTGAGCGGCCGGAGCGACCCGGCCGGCCGGCGGCTCGGCCGCGCCGCGGCGCTGGTGCTGGCGGCCACGGTGGCGCAGATCGGCGTCGCCGCTGCGATGGTGCTCAACCTGCTGCCCCCGACGCTCCGGGCCCTCCACCTGCTGGTGGGCAGCCTGGTCTGGGCCGCGCTGGTGCTGCTGGTGTTCCGGTCTGCTCGGACGCCGGCGGTCGAGCCGGCGGAGGCAGCGGAGCTGGGCGTCCGGCCGCCTTCGCGCGTGGCCGACCTGGTGGCGCTCACCAAGCCGCGCATCATCTCGCTGCTGCTGGTGACCACCATCGCGCCGATGTTCATCACCCCGGCCGGGCTTCCCACCGCGAGCCAGGTGTTCTGGGTGCTGTTAGGTGGGTACCTCATGGCGGGCGGCGCCAACGCGATCAACATGTGGTTCGACCGGGACATCGACCTCCGCATGGCGCGCACCCGGCTTCGGCCCATCCCTGCCGGCCGGATCTCGGCCGGGTTCGGGCTCGCGTTCGGCGTGGGCCTGGGGCTGGTGGCGTTCGCCGTGTTCTGGTACAGGGTCAACCATCTGAGCGCGTGGCTCGCTCTGGCCGGGCTCCTGTTCTACGTCTTCATCTATACCGTGTGGCTCAAGCGGACCAGCCCGCAGAACATCGTCATCGGCGGCGCTGCGGGGGCGTTCCCGCCGCTGGTGGGCTGGGCCGCGATGACCGGTCGGATCGACCTCGCCGCCGTCTACCTGTTCGCCATCATCTTCTACTGGACCCCGCCCCATTTCTGGGCCCTCGCGCTCATCAAGCAGACCGACTACGCGCGGGCGGGCATCCCGATGATGCCGGTGGTGCGCGGCGAGGCCCGGACCAAGTACGAGATGCTGGTGTACACCCTGATGCTGGTGCCGCTCACCGTGATGCCGGCCCTGTTCGGTGCGCTGGGGCCGTTCTACCTGGTGGCAGCCCTCCTGCTCGGCGCCCGGCTGCTGTGGTACTGCGTCCGGCTGCTTCGGGAGCGGTCGATCACGCCGGTGGCATGGCAGATGTACCGCTACTCGCTGCTCTACCTCGCCCTGTTGTTCGTGGCCATGGGCATCGACCGCTCGCTGCCCTCGAGCCGACCGCCGGCCGCGGAGAAGGTGATCATCCTCGGCGGGTCGAGCGAAGAGGCAGCGATGCCAGCGGCGGTGCACGTGCACGGGGAGGCCGGCAGTGAGTCACCCTGAGCCCCCGAGTCACTCTGAGCCTCGGAGTCACTCTGAGCCTCCGAGTCATCCTGAGGCCCCGAGTCACCCTCAGCCCCCGAGTCATCCTGAGCGAAGCGAAGGAGCCATGACCCGACGCATGGCCCCTTCGCTTCGCTCAGGGTGACTCAGGACTCCCGACTCGGCTCCTAGAATGGCAGCATCCCTCGCCGGCTCTCCGTCCGACACCGCCCTCGAGCGTGTCTCCCGCCGCATCCCCAAGCCCGGCCGCCTCCTCAAGCTGTGGCCCCGGGTCCGGCCGTACCGGGGCATGCTGGCGGCCGCCACCGTCGCGCTGATCCTGAGCGGGCTCGCGAGCCTGGCCTTCCCCATGGTGGTGCGGTACCTCCTGGACGCGGCGTTCGTGAACCGCGACCGGGTGCTGCTCGACCGCATCGCGCTCGGCCTGGTCGCGCTGTTCTGCTTCCAGGCGGTGCTCAACTATCTGCAGACCTATTGGCTGAGCGCCGCGGGCGAACAGGCGGTCGCCGGGCTCCGGCGCGAGCTGTTCGCCAAGCTGCTCGAGATGCCGCCAGGCTTCTTCGCCGACCGGCGCACGGGCGAGCTCACCAGCCGGCTGTCGGTGGACGTCGGGCTGCTCCAGAGCGTGCTGAGCCACCAGGTCTCCGAGTTCTCCCGCCAGATCATCTCGCTGCTCGGCGGCGTGTTGCTGCTCACCTGGCTCCAGCCGAGGCTCACCCTGACGGCGCTGCTGGTGGCACCGGTCGTGGTGGGCACCGCGATGGTGTTCGGCCGCCGGCTCCGGCGCATTACCACCGGGGTGCAGGACCGGATCGCGGAGGCCACGGCCGTCGCCGAGGAGGCGTTCTCGCAGATCCGCACGGTCCAGAGCTTCGTGCAGGAACCGGCCGAGCGGGCCCGCTACGGGGAGCGGATCCGGGCGAGCGTTCGGACGGCGCTCCAGCGGGCGCGGGTGCGCGGCGTGTTCTTCGGGATGCTCACCTTCTCGACCTTCGCCGGGATCGTGTTCGTGCTGTGGCAGGGCGGTCTGCTGGTGCTGGACGGCAAGCTCACGGCCGGCGCCCTGGTCGGGTTCCTTCTCTACACGATCACCATCGCGGCGTCGATCGGCGCGCTGGCCACCTCGTTCACGAACTACCAGGAGGCGGTGGGCGCGGCGGAGCGGGTGTTCGAGATCCTGGAGATGCACCCGGACATCGCCGACCCCGCGCAGCCGGTGCCGCTGCCCGCGCCCGTGCGCGGCCGGGTGGCGTTCGAGGACGTGAGCTTCCGCTACCTCCAGGACCCCACGCAGGCGTGGACTCTGGACGGCGTGTCGCTGGCGGTGGCTCCGGGCGAGGTGGTGGCGCTGGTGGGACCGTCGGGCGGCGGGAAGACCACGCTGGTGTCGCTGCTGCCCCGGTTCTGGGACGTGGACCGGGGGCGGATCACGCTGGACGGGATCGACGTCCGCTCGCTCAAGCTGGCGGAGCTTCGGGGCGCGATCGGGGTGGTGCCGCAGGAGCCGGCCCTGTTCAGCGGCACCATCCGGGAGAACATCGCCTATGCCCGCCCCAAGGCGACCGACGCCGAGGTGCAGGCGGCCGCCCGGGCGGCGCACGCGCACGAGTTCATCGAGCGGCTGCCGCAGGGGTACGACACACTCGTGGGCGAGCGCGGGATCAAGCTGAGCGGCGGCCAGCGCCAGCGGGTGGCGATCGCGCGGGCCATCCTCAAGGATCCCGCCGTGCTCATCCTGGACGAGGCCACCAGCAACCTCGACACCGAGAGCGAGCGGCTGATCGAGGACGCGCTGGCCAAGCTGCTGGTGGGGCGCACGACGCTCATCATCGCGCACCGGCTGAGCACGGTGCAGCGGGCGGACCGGCTGGTGGTGCTGGAGCATGGGCGGATCGTCGAGGAGGGCACCCACGGCGAGCTGATGGCGCTGGGCGGGATGTACGCGCGGCTGTATCAGCGGCAGTTCCGGGACGGGACGCCGGTGCTGACCGGGTAGGCAGGATCGGGGCGTCCCTGATGGAGTCACCCTGAACGTAGTGAAGGGGGCATGCCCGAACGCATGCCCCCTTCGCTTCGCTCAGGGTGACGAGCAAGCCAACTGTCCTCAATCGAGGACGCCGCACGCACGTCCGCAGCATCGAACAGGACAATCGCGCGCCGCATCGCCACGCTGGCGCAGGATAAGATCGGGCCGGCAGCGCGGATGATCGCCGCGACGCCGGTGACGATCTCGTCGGGCGCACGAACGATCGCCTTCGCGGGCCGTGCCGCAGTGTCGGCGGCGGGCTCGATCGCGATCATGTCGGCAAGCGCCGGCGACGCGGACGAGATCGGGACAACGGTGCCGATTCACCTGCCGCCCGCCCCCGCCCAAGCCTCCGTCAACTCGTTGCTCGGCAACTTCCTCGGTACTCTCAACGGCCTGGTTGCGGCGACGGCCGCGCACGCGGCGCACCGCTTCTCAGCGATGCGCCCGAGCGACCTCATCGACACCATTGCCGATCCCGATCGCGGCAGCAGCGAGGCGCTTCGCGCGATCGTCGCACGCGCTCGCGCCGAGCACGGTCATGTCGGCGCCGCGAGCGGTCCGCACCTGGGATTTCACGTCGCGTCCGCCCACTCGAACAACTCACCGGTGCACGTTGTGGCACGTCCAATGCGCTTACTCATCCCGTCCGGTGGCCGGTCGGGAGACGCCGGATCATTCGCCACACTTGCCGCCGAGCGGCGCCCGACCACCGCCCGGCCGAAGGGGAGAAGGGAGAGTCGTATGAATCGGACCGTTCGTAGGAAGCTGGCGATGGCCAGAAGCGCTCGCGACTTCAGCCGCAAGCACCCGTCGGCCGATGCCGGGTACGGGCCGGTGGTCGACCGGCTGGACGCCACCATCGCCCGCATGGAGACGCTCGCGAGCCAGCAGCAGGGCGGGTACCTGACCAGGCACAGCTCGGCGATGCGCCGGCAACTGCTCCGGCGGCGGATTCGCGTCCTGCTGCAGCACCTGGTGACCGTGGCCGCGGATGCGGCGGATGAGGTGCCGGCGTTGCTCATGCTGTTCCGGCTGCCCCCGTCCAACGCGACCAACGCCACCCACCAGGCCCTCTCGCGCAAGCTGCTCGAGCAGGCGCGGGCATCCCAGGAGCTGCTGGTGAAGCATGGCCTGACCGCTACGCTGGTCGAGGACCTCGCCGCGGCGCTCGAGGAGTTCGACCGGTCGCTGACCGAAACCGCCGACGGTACCCAGGACCACGTGCTGGCGCGCGCGGAGCTGGACCAGCTGAGCGACGAAGTCAGCCGGCTGGTGGGCATACTGGACGGCATCAACCGTTACCGGTTCGAGCGGGAGCCGGAGAAGCTGATCGCCTGGCTCTCGGCCCGGCACGTCGTCACCGGGCCGCAGCCGGACGCAAAGGACGAGAACCCCGCGGCTTCCTCGGGGCCGGTGCAAGCGGGGCCGGGGGAGGTGCAGCCGGCGGCGTGAGAGGCAAAGTGTCCGTTGGAGAAACAAATCGTAGGCATAAAGCCCAGATCCCCTGCCGGCGTCTCGCCGGCAGGGGATCTGAGTATTCCAGCCAGGTCCTACGCCTGGGTCACGGGTTGTGGATGGTGAGCTGGAAGATGTTCGGGTTCGTCGCCGAGAAATTCGGAATGGCGATGAAATACGTACCCGGCGTGAACGCATGAGTCACGGTCTCAGGATGCCCACCCGGGCCTTCGCCACCGTTGTCGCCGGCGTCGATAGCCGCACTAACTCCATCTGTCGTAATGTAGACACCCAAATCCTGACCTTCGAACCAGTCGAGCGTGAAGGTCAACGTGGTCGGTGCGGCGATGGTCAGCTTGTACCACCGGACAGGAGCCCCGAAGCAGCACGCGCTCCCGTCACCGGCGAACCCGCCCGCATCGCTCAGGGTGAACGAGTTACCCGCGGTGGGGACCGTCAACGAAGGCGCGGTGGAGACGTCCTCGGTGCCTTCCTGCCCCGTCACCGACGGGACTTCGACGCCATGCACGGTCGTCATCGTCAAGTTGAATTGCGGTGCCGACGGGTGAATGCCGGTGATTTCGGCCGGGCCCACAGATCCCGGAAGCGGAATCACCGTGATGCTGGAGCCGCCCCCGCCGATGGACTGATTGAGCGCCGTCTTGCCGGAGATGCTCACGGTGACGGAATCCACGTCGTTGGCGAATGTGAAGCCCGCCGGCGCTGTGATGGTGACGGGCTGGAGAATGTCGAGCACGCTATCCGAGAAGGCCGCGTTCAGCGTGGTCCCGATGTTGGGCGAGGTGATGCCGGTGCGGGTCGGCAGCGTGAGCGAGAACCCGCCGGGGAAGACGAACGACACGACCGTGGCCACTCCGTTCGCGTTTGGAGGTGCCTGGAACGTCAGGCTGTTGCTATCCGGAGCCACGACCACGCCCTGCGGACCCGACCCCAGGCGAAGGTGCGTCGTATCTGGACCCAGCAGCGGGCCCGGCAACTGCCCGACGAAATTGATGCCGTAGCGGACCAGGCCTGTGGACGCGACGTTCGGATTGAACTTGATCAGCGGGTTCTGGATCGTCGCGGTGACGGCTTGCCCCAGAGTCGGGGTTACGGTGGAGTAGGTCACATCCACCGAGTCGATCAGCGGCGTCTGTAGCAGCGTCGTGGTCGCGGGATGCAGCACCAGTGTCGGCGCCGACGTCGAGACGACCTCGGTGACGGTGACTGGCGCGTTCACGTTGGGCGGCGCCAGGAAGCGGATGAACGTCCCGCCTGGATCCCGATCGACGATCAGGGGGTTGAGCGAATCCGGGGCGCCCGGCAGCGTCAGCGCGGCCGTCTGGGTGAAGGTGACGCCGGCCGGGGCCGTAAGGGTGATGGTATCGCCCAGCGCCGGGGTGGCACTCGGCGTGAAGGTCCCCGCCAGGCCCACCACCGGAGTGACCTGGACCGGAATGACCTGGTCGACACCACCTGCGGAGACCGTGAACGAGGTGGCGCCGTACGCCGTGCCGGTCACCTTGAAGCGGAAGGTGGGCGCCTCGGCGGGCGCGCTCAACTGGCTGTCGTTCACGAAAACCGGCAGGAACGTCGAGTCGCGGGACACGGTGATCCCGGAGCCGACGCTCGTCACCTCGTAGTTGAACGACATCGGGTTGCCTTGAGCATCAACGGCCCCGACCTCCACCGTCTTGGTCTCGTCGAGCTCGATGAACAGCTGGGATGGCGACGCGTTGAGTTTCGACGCCCCACCCCGCAGCGAGTCGGTGGGATCGCCGTTACATCCTGCGACCACCAGGAGCCCGAGGACAGATACCATACCAGATGTCAAGCGATTCATACTTCACACCTCGTTAAAAGGGCATGGAGAGGAAGCAGCAGCTCTCAGAACCTGTCCTGGTTGTCGACCCCAGTCTTGATCTCGATCCCAAGGAACCGACTGATGTCGTCCACCGCGTCCTGCTTGTGAAGCAACTCCTGCCAGTTGGGCTGCCCCGGCTCCTTGATGTCGTTCGAGTACACCAGCTGGAAGTTGCCCAACCCGTTGGCGCGATCGATGAAGATGTAGTACCGATCCTTTCCAGTCCGGAACCGCCACACCTCGTAGGGTGGTGACCGACCCGCCTGCGGCCGCTGCAGCATTTCGTCAGGCGTGCCGTTCTTCACGTAGATCCGGCCCCGGTCCGTCTTCCAGCCGGGCACCGCCGCGCGCCCCTTCTCGCCGTACATCCGGTTGGCGTAGTCCACCGCGGCGTAGAACTTCTGTCGGGTCTCGTTCTCCGGGGTGCCGGGCACCAGGTCGCGCTTCTGCCAGAACTCCACCATGAACCGACGCTTGGCGCGGAGGCTCAGGTCCTTCGAGTACTTCGACAGCTCGCCCGACTGAGCGATCAGCACCAGCGGCTCCTTGGCCACCTCGATGGCCTTCTCGTCCATGGCCTCGAAGTACCCTTCGTCGGTGCCCTTGGACGCCTCCCGCCGGGCCACGTCCTTCTCGAGGGTCTCGTCCAGCCCGGCCATGGCGAACGCGGCCGACCGCTCCACCGTCTTGCCGCTCAGGTCCAGCGATGCCGCCATGGTGTACTGCCCCGGCGGCAGGCCGCTCAGATCGAGCTGGCCTTTAAGCACCCCGCCACCCGCCGGTACCGTCACCGGCGTGGGCGCCGTGGTGGTGAGCGCCTTGCCGCCCGAATCCACCACCTTCATCGTGAGGGTCCCGCGCGCCTCCTGGGCCGAGTAGGCCTCGAGGAGATAGTACGCGGTGGCGCGGAGCGGGGTCAGCTCCAGCTGGGCCGCGGCCGTCACCAGCATGCGGCCCCATCGGAGCTCCGCCGGCATCGGCACGGTATCGCCGGCGGTGACCGCCCGGATCCTGGGCGACAGCAGCAGATCCGATGCGGGCGGCGCGCTCTTATATCCTTCCAGCGCCAGCAACGAGCCCACCTTGTGGCCCGAGACCGAGTCCTCGACCGTGACCTCGAGGCTGTACCGGCCCGGCGCCAGGCTGAACCGCACCATCTCGACGCCGAATGCGGACGGCCCGCGCACGCTGGCCGGCGCATGGTTCTGCCACGACTGCTGCAGCAGGGTGAGCCCGGTGGAGTCGGTGACCTTGACTCCGACCCGGTAGCTCAGCGTACCGGTGTTGCCCTCGCCCGAGGGCTCCAACACCGCGTACGGCACCTGCACGAATGCGTTGACTTCGGTGCGGCCCTGCTCCGCGCGGTACGAGCGAACCGCCCGGAGAATGAGACCGCCATCGGGCGCCGGTGACTGCATCGGACCACCCAGCACCGCCATGGCCGCGAGGGCCGCCAATCGGACTGCGATCATAGTTCAGCTACCACCACTTCCCATGCGAACGGACGCGCCCTTACCACCCCAGCGAGAAGCTGAAGAAGTTGGTCGGGCCAAGGATACCGAGATACTTGTAGGCATAGTCCAGGCTCAGGCCGAACCCGTTCCCGTTGCCGCCGTACATGAGGCCGCCGCCGAAGGCGAGGCCCTGCAGGTTCTCCTCGTCGCTGAGGGCGGTCGTGGAGGTCTGCGGGTCGAGGTTGTTGGCCGCGGTGTACGAGTAGCTGCCGCGGAGCGCGAACCCGAAGTTGGAGCCGCCGATCTTCTGCGACATCCACTCGGAGCCGAAGGCGAAGCCCGGCTTGTTGTTGTTGGGCTGGTTGAAGTCGCCCAGCGCGGTGAGCCGGTTGTTCTCGCCGGTGATGATGTCGTAGGCCAACCCGACCCGGAAGGTCGTCGGGAGCGGGAAGTCCTTGGTCAGCAGGTTGGCCTGCTGGGGCAGCGTCGGGACCGGATCCTCACCGGGGAGCGGGTCGCGCTGCACGTCGCCGGCGAGGCCGGTGCCGCTGTAGCTCAGGTTCGAGCCCAGGTTGGCGAGCACGAACGAGAACTTGACCGGGTGATTGTTGAGCGAGGCGTGGAAGTTGGTGCCGAAGTCCACCGCGAAGGCGCTGCCGCTCACGGTGCCCAGCCGGTCGTCCACGTACTTGGCCGTGATGCCCGCGGAGAACCGGTCGGAGAAGTTCTGGGCGAAGGTGGCGCCCACGAAGGTCTGGTTGACCGAGTAGGTGCCGCCGGTGCCGTTGGGCTGCTCTTCGGTGTAGATCGGCTGGTCCTTGAACCCGAAGGTGCCGAGCTGGAAGCCGATGGTGCGGGCGCCGCCCGAGAACGGGAAGGCCACGCCGCCCCACGAATAGCGGGTGTCGGCGACGTAGTCGTAGGTGCCGATCATCAGGCCGGGCCGGTCGAGCATGGCCACGCCCGCGGGGTTGTAGTAGAGCGCGCTGACGTCGGTCGCGATGGCCGCGAACGAGCTGCCGAGGGCCGTGCCCCGGGCGCCCGCGCCGAGCAGCAGGAACTCCGCCGAGGTGGTGCCGTAGGCGGTGTTGTCCTCCTGTCCGACCGGCTGCCCGGTGTTGTTCTGCGCCGCGGCCACGGCCGGGAGCGAATTGAGCAGCCCGAAAGCGAGCAACCATCCAGGTGCAGTGAGCTTCCTCATGTGTCGATCTCCTGAAGGTTGGGGCGGGCGCGAGGCCCGCCCCCGTCGAAGGCTTACTGGGCGAAGTTGACGACCGTGAAGCGGCCTACCTTGCGGGCGTCGCCGGCTTCGACGTGATAGAAGTACACCCCGCTCGCGACCACCTGGTTGTTCCGGTTGCGGAGGTCCCAGTTGATCTCACTGCCCTGCGAGTTGCTGGTGGATGCGTAGTTGCCGCCGTGGTGCTCCAGCATGCGCACCAGGACGCCGCTCGCCGAGTAGATCCGAATGATGGCATCCTGCGGCAGCCCGACGAACTTCAGGATCTTCTGGTCGGTGCTGGACTCGTACGCGCTCTTCACGTAGTACGGGTCCGGCACCGTGTGCACGCTCTTGAGATCGGCGTTGGTGGCGGCGGCCACCGTGCTGCTCACGCCGAACTCGAGCGCCGAGGTGGCGCCGACAGCGGTGAAGGGACGGATGGCTGGCGTGAACGAGTACGACCCGGGCCCGCCGGTGATCGTTCCGGTGTACGACCGCTCGGACCATACGGTGCCGGCCGCGGGCAGCGCGGGCATGGACATCACGAAGATGTCACCCGCCAGGTAGAAGATGAACCCGGGGTTGGTCGCCGGCGGCTTGGTGGCCGCTTCCGCGAGATTGGTCTTGAAGAACGTCACCGGACCGAGCACGGCCGTATTGCTCAGGAGGGCCGGCCCGCCGGCGCACTGGATCCGCACGCCCGGCTCGGAGATGGTGCCCGACACCCACGGCTCCACGCAGGCCAGGTCGGTTGCCGTCAGCACGGCGGGCCGCCCATCCTGCACGCTGTTGGCTCCCGACGCGAGGTTGAGGATGCCCCAGCCGGCCCCCATCCTGGTCTCGAACGGCACCACGACGTTGTGGGTCACGTCGATCACGGAGTCGACCAGGCCGTTCTCGCCCCAGTAGACGTTGAAGTCGGCGGCGCGCCGGACCGTCGGCAACACCCAGTCCAGGTTGCGCAATTGTCCGTTCTGCTGGATGTATCCCTGGATCATCTGGATGCTGTCCACGCCGGGCAGGGCACCGGCGTTCTTGACATTGGCCAGGTTCGCGGCACTGCCGCAGGTGGCCACCGTCAGCGGCTCGCCGCTACCCGCAGGACCGGTATTCGGCGCGCAGTTGGCCGCGTTCGGGTTGTCGACCGTCTCGTTGTTGGCCGGCGACGGCCCGGCGAACCAGCGTGAGCCGTTGTACTGGCAGTCGGTCACCGAGCCGAAGTTGCTGAACCGGCAGCCTCCGCCCCAGCCGCCCATCTCCCAGTCGCTCGGGATTTTGATGGTGGCCTGAGCCTGGAGCTTGAACGGGGGAGCGCCTTCGAAATGGACGGCCGTGGCGGAGTCAACGGTCAGGGCCTCGAAGAACGCGCTGGCCTCCTCGGTGTCACCATTGGCGCCACCCCCACCAGAGAACAGGGTGAGCGGGGGAGCCACGACCGTCTTGAAGCTGTCGGTCGCGTTCTTCAGCGTCACGTAGTAGTTGGCCGGGACCTCGGTCGCCGCCGACGCCCCGAAGCCCGAGGTCAGGTATTGACCCATGGTCAGGCTGTCGAGCCGCATCTCGAGGGCGCCGCTCTGCGACGGCTGGATGACGCTGGCAGCGAACTCACCCACGAAGCCCACGATGCCGCCATCCGCCGGCTGGAACGGGCCACTGAATTTGCCGGTGACGGGGTCGAGGGTCGGGGCAGCCTTGATGACGGTATCCATGGCCACGCCTCGGCCGATGACGTGGGGCTGCAGGTTGGCGATGACCCGCGCGTTGGACACCGCCGGCACCGGGGTCACAGCCTTGGTGGCGCGCTGTGACTCGAGGCTGCTCGGGCCCGACGCGGCGGAGTTGATGTCGAACGCCACCACCGAGTAGAAGTACCGCAGGCTGTTGCGGACGTTCCGATCGATGAAGAGGAACGGCACGCCGCTGTTGGTGAGGTTGGTGGAGACACCCTGCGCGATGCGGCCCTGGTTGATGTCGGCGAACGCCGTGTCCAGCAGGCCCGGCAGGATTTGCGAGTTGCCGTTGGCCAGCAGCACACGGTTGCCAGGAATGACCTGGGTGATCGTGCCCACCAGGTCGACCGGGACTGACCCGACGAAGGGGCTGCCCGGCAGCGGAGGTGGCTGCAGGCCCGCCGGGCAGTCCGTCATGACGCCGAGCTCCGGCGCGCAACCCGGTACCGGGTTCACCGTGCCGCGGAAGTCGTTGAAGATGCCCTTCCCGTCAGCCGACGGGGCGTAGTCGAACTGCGCGATCAGCTGCAGCTCGGTGGGATTGTTGGTCCGGCCGCGGTAGATCCGGTAGCCCTCCACGTCGTTGGCGCGGAAGTTCGGGTCGTACAGCGTGGAGGTCGGCTGGCTCGCGACGGCGAAGAAGGGGTCCGGGGTGGTTTCCGTACCGGACCGCGCCCACAGGACCGTCACCTGATTGTTGCCGGGAACCAGGAAGAACTCCGGCCGCTCGGGCGCGAACGGGAGCAGGAACCGGTTGTTGAACACCGTCTGCGCGATCCGCGCCTTGCCCAGCAGCGAGCCCGGCACGGTCAGGAACTCGTCCTGGGTCACGTGGGCCGGATCGGGGTCGGCCTCGGGGGTGGTCCCCGGCGGGATGATCCGCGGCACGCCGTTGGTGTTGCCCAGGTAGCCGGTGACGGTATCGATCGCGTTGACGCCGGCCGCCATCCGGGCCGGGTCGCCCAGGATGGTGAGGTTGTTGTTGGTGCTCGCCGGCTTCACGTCGCAGTTCGGGCCCGGGCAGCCGCCCACCGAGACCGGCGCGGCGAAGATGTAGGCCACGACGATGGTGCCCTGGCCGCCCGGCGGCAGATCGATCGGGCCGGACGACTCGAAGAAGCGCATGTCGGCCGGGCTGCCGATGTTGACGAAGCAGATCTTGCTGGCCAGCGGGTTGGGCAGCGAGCAGGCGCCGTCGCTCGGCAGCAGGCCGCCGGTGATGTAGCGGTAGAGCTGCGGCGGATCGTTGGGGTCCTGCAGGGAGCCGGACGACCGGGAGAACGTACCGAACAGCGTGAGCCCGACTTCCTGCTGGGTGGCAGGATTGATGGGGCTCCGGAGGTACTTCACGCCCACGAAGCCCGGGCCGTTGAAGAACGGCGCCGACCCGAAGATGGACGGGTCGAAGGTCCAGCCGATGGCCTT
>DATEJD010000265.1:0-2034 GCA_035278325.1 Gemmatimonadales bacterium
CCCCTTCGCTTCGCTCAGGGTGACTCTCCCCCGCTCACCGCCCCTGCTTCTCCGCACCCTCCGACCTAGACGAACCTCGGTCGCAGGCGTGCATCGTAGATCCACCTGCGGACCTTGATGGCGCTGACGCCCGTCGCCTCCCGGTGGGCAGGATTGATCAGAACGTTGTACTCCTCCGGCACCACGACGGAGGGCACCGCCGCCAGGAGCGTGGCGCCAGCAGCTGCCCAAGCGGCCCCCCATTCGAGCGAGACCATCCCGGCGGGCTCTGCGTCCCAGCCCACGCCAGCCGCTGCGTCGAAGGAAGTCCGCCGGGCCCACGACGAGGCCGGAACGCGGATCTCCACCAGATAGCGGTTGAGCGGCAGATCCCCACTGTTGAGATGGACCAGCGTCTCCAGGCACGCCAGCGCCCGCGAGCTGGAGGCGTAGACCATCGGGGTGCCCTTTCGATTCCATCGACCTCCCGTCTGCTCTGCGCCGACCCCGGTTACGTCCTCGGCCGTGTAGGCCGGCGTGTCGGTGCCGATCCGCCACAGTGAGACCACGGACGCCGGTCGCGCGCTCACCCGTCGCTCACGCGAACGTTCCCGATTGCATCTGGGCCAGCAGGCCGGACACGATCTCCCGGCCTTCCGCGGTGTCCATCAGGGTGCTCGGCTGAACCCCTCCGAGCGCTGGCAACGGGCGGTCCAGCCATGCGGCGACCCAGCGACCGGCGTCGAAACCCTTGGGATCGCCCGAGTCATGAACCATCTGCTCGACCTGGCCCACCAAGCGGGCGAGCCCCACCACGCGCTCGCTCTCATCCTGGCTGAGACGGCTCCCCTCGCGCTGCTTTCGCTTGATGGTTGCCCTCGGCACCCCCAGCATGGTGTACAATCGCTCCCGGGTGATGGCCATGCGCTGGGCGAGCATGTCGACCGCCTCCGGCGGCGCGCCCTCCTTCACCAGGGCGACCCGGCGGATTGGGGCCATCGCATAGACCGACTCGACCAGGCCCTCGGGCAGCAGGCGCTTCCACAGCTCATCGAGCTCAGCGGTCGGGCGAACAGCCTCACGTGATCGGGCCCCGGCCTCCTGGGGCTTGGACCGCTTGGGCGGAATGCGTCGCGCGGTGGAGCGGGTCCTTGGCATGATTCCCCCGTGTATCACATGAGATGAAAACTTAGCTCCTTTGATCGACGCAGTAAAGCGGCCCTCGGCTCTGAACGGCCACTTTGATAATGCGATGAAGCCGTACAAATAGCCTTGGCGGGAGATGCATTCGAAGCCAGCGATAGTGCGCCAGGCCGTTCGAATTTGACGCTCCGTTGATGGTTGGTAGTTACTCTTCCGCAGCGCACAGCCGGCAGTAGATTGAGCACCACCTCCGCGGTCCGACCTCGATCACAGACCCAACTCTATGACCCAGCAGCTGCGGCTGTTGTTCGGGAATTCGCGCGCCATCCAGCAGGTGCTCGCGGAGTCCGGGCGATATGCCGGTACCGGGTACCCCGTGCTCATCCTCGGCGAGCGAGGGACCGGTAAGAGCGTACTGGCGCGGCACATCCACAACCTCTCCGGCCGCACCGGCTCGTTTGTCAGGGAGTCCGCCGCGGCTATCCAGCCCAACCTCGAGCTCTCCTACCTGATGGGACACATCCGCGGGAGCTTCACAGGCGCGGATCGCGATCGGGTGGGGCTGCTCGAATCCGCGCACGGCGGCACTTTTTTCCTGGACGAGCTCGGACTGGCCAGCGACCGGGTCCAAGAGCTCCTCCTGCACCTCCTCGATGGCGGCACTATCCGCCGCATGGGCGAGGTCCGCGACCGCCCGGTGGACGTTCGCTTCATCGGTGCCACCAACGCGAACTTGGCCGCCATGGCCGACCGGGGGGCGTTCCGCCGGGACCTCCTGGATCGCTTCGGCTACCTGATCATCCGTCTGCCCGGGCTGGCCGGTCGGCGGGATGAGATCCTTCCACTGGCGGATTTCTTCCTCCAGCGCGAGGCGGCCCGGCTCGGCGGGGTTCAGGCAGTCCTGTCCGATAC
>DATEJD010000266.1:0-3108 GCA_035278325.1 Gemmatimonadales bacterium
ACTGCGCCGGATCGTGGACCTCGAGCCCGATACCATGGCCGCCGTAGCCGTGGAGCGCGAACAGCCGAGTCTGCGGGCACCCGCCGCTCGGGCATCGCATGCCCTCGGGCGGATCGAAGGTCGCGTCCCCGCTCTCGATCAGCCCCAGCCGAACCAGCCCCTTGGTCACCACCGCCCGCCCCGAGTCGTCGGCGGTCCGGTACGGTACACCCGGCTTGATCTGCCGGACGAACGCCTCCTGCGCGTCCCGCACGATCTGGTAGATCTCCCGCTGCTCCGGCGTGAACCGGCCATTCACCGGAAAGGTTCGGGTGACGTCGGCCGAGTAGTGATCGTAGGAGGTCGCGGCGTCGATCAGCAGCAGCTCGCCGTCGCGCATGGTGCGCTCGTCCTCGTCGTAGTGCAGAATGGTGGCGTTGGGCCCCGACCCGACGATGCTGCCGTACCCCGGGCGGTCGCCCCCGTACCGACGGAAGGTCCCCTCCAGCAGCGCCTGGATCTCGTTCTCGCCGCAGCCGGGCGCGGCGGCCTTCATCGCCTGCGTGTGGGCCCGCGCGCTGATGTCCGCGGCCTTCCGGAGCAGCGCGATTTCCGCCGTGCTCTTCCGGGCGCGCAGTCGGGTAACGTTGTCGTCGAGCGAGCGCGCCACCAGCCAGGGATGGGCCAGCCGGAGGCCCGAGAGGAAGCGGGCGCCCCTGGTGAGGGAGTCCTCCGTGGCGTAGTCGGCCGTCTGAACGTCCGGCACCACGAAGAACGGCAGATCGGTCTTGGTGAGCGAGTCGATAGCGGTCGTGAGCTCGGCGATGTCGCGGCCCGGAATACCGGCCTTCGCCTGCATGTCGGCGATGTGGGTCCGGGCTCCCACCCAGCGCTCGCGGATCGGACTCATGGTCGGCACGAACATCGTCGCGGCGACCTTTCCCGCCCGCTTCACCATGACCAGCACCGCGTCCGACTCGCCGAATCCGGTCAGATAATAGAAGGCGGGGAGCTGGAAGAAGCTGGGCCAGTGGTTCACCGTCTCGGGGGCACCGAAGGCCAGCACGACGCCGGAATCGATCCCGGCAGTGAGCGCGGCCCGGCGCGCGGCATAGTCGTCGGCACTGACCTGCGCGTGAACCGGAGGAGCAAACAGGCCGAGCAGGACGAGCGTGGGCAGATAAAAGGACCTGCGCAGGGATCGCGACACGAAGGCCTCGGATGAGGAGCGGCGACGGAGACGGGCTGAGTGCCCGCAAGTCTGCAGCCGCGTCGAGGCGGGCACAAGACCATCACAAGGTGAGGTCACCCGGCTGTGGCCGCGGGCCCTGCCTCTTCCGCGCCACGCAGCATCGCGTCGGTGAGATCGTAGTGGCCCCGCTGAGCCTCCGGAACGCGGCCAGCCTCCACCATGCGGATCAGCTCGGGGAGCACGCTGCGGTAGCGCGCGGTGCGGTAGTGTGGGTGCAGCGTCCACATCCCCGCCCCGTGTCCCAGCATGTCCATCCGCCACTGACCATGGCGTCGCATGGCGGTCCCGATGACCTGCTCGAGAGTTGCATGCGGGCGCCGCCGCCTGAGCAGCGCGCGAAGCGCCGTCTGCCAGGGCGGCCACTCGTCGCGAAGCGGGGCCAGACGCTCCACGAACACCCGTCGATCCACCAGAAACACCCGACAGGTGAAGCTGGAGAACCGGTAAGCGAACGGCGTTTCCGATTCCTTCACCGGCGGGCGCCGCTGCGACAGTGGGCGGCCATCCGCGCGCGGAGGCCCGGGATATGGCTTTCCGGCCACGACATCTGGCCGCTGGGTCATGCGCTCGACCGCCTCCGCAACCCAGGTCTGACTCCCGCCGCCGAACATCATGTCGCAATCGAGATGGAGCACCAGGTCGTGCGTGGCTGCGAGGAGCGAGTACAGGTAGGAGTATATCGGCCGATGTCGATAGTCGTGGGCAGGAACCGCGTGGCCCCGATAGAACACCTGCGCCACCCGCTCGAACGCCTCGGCCGAGTAGTCCACCAGGCGCCAGGCAAGCGACGGGTAGGACCGGCGCTGCCCCTCCAAGAAGTCCGACACCGCTTCCAACCGCGCCGGGTAGTGGCGGGCTTGCGCGGGCGGCGCGTCCACTACGCAAAGAATCTCGTCTACCTGCGCTCCCCAGGCCCGCAGCTGATGGGGAAGCACCAGGCGAACATCGGGCAGGTCGGCCGGGGTCAGCGAGATCTGCAGGCTGACCGGGTGGCGGGACGGCAGCATCGGAACATCGCCTCGAAGAAGGCCCCAATCAGCGCCCGACGACGGTGGGATGCCGTAAGCCCGCTCACACCATCGGGATGGGACAAATCGCCGCCCCCGCGACGCCAACCTGGCCCACCGGAATTGGCTTCCCTGTCCGGAATGCCGGCACGAGCCGATCTTTGGAGCGGCACGTGGCGGGCACTTCCGAGGCGCGGCAGACGTTATGGTCCGGAACGACCAGACAAGGAGATGTCATGAACGAGCAGGGCGGGCCGACCCGCACGGCTGTGGCCGGTGGACGGCAGACCGAAGTAGCCGTACTCGCGGGCGGCTGCTTCTGGGGAGTGGAAGAGATCCTGCGGGACGTCCCCGGGATCATCGATACCGATGTCGGTTACACCGGTGGCTGGCTCGAGAATCCGACCTACCACGACACGCACGACAGCAAGTCCGGCCACGCCGAGGCCATCCGGGTGACGTTCGACCCGTCGGTGCTGAGCTACGAGGACCTGCTGGAGAAGTGGTTCTTCCGGCTGCACGACCCCACCACGCTCAACCGCCAGGGGAACGACGTGGGGACCCAGTACCGCTCCGCGATCTTTCCGCAGACCCCCGAGCAGAAGCGGATCGCGGAGCAGGTGAAGGCGCGCGTCGACGCGTCGGGCAAGTGGAAGCGGCCGATCACCACCACCATCGAGCCCGCCTCGACCTGGTACAGCGCCGAGGGCTATCACCAGGACTATCTGCGCAAGCACCCGGGCGGATATAGCTGTCACTACCTGCGGGACTGAGCCGGCGGGAAGCGGTGAGCGAGGGGAGTCACCCTGAACGGAGTGAAGGGGGCATGACCGAACGCATGCCCCCTTCGCTTCGCTCAGGGTGACTCCC
>DATEJD010000267.1:0-12198 GCA_035278325.1 Gemmatimonadales bacterium
ACCCGCGTGACCGACGCTTTCATTACCGCCGCCGTGCGCACGCCCATCGGGCGGGCCGGCGGAGTGCTGGCCGATGTCCGGCCCGACGACCTGGCCGCCGCCGCCATCGCGGGTCTGGTGCGCACGGCCGGCCTCCCCGTCGACCGGATCGAGGACGTCATCCTCGGGTGCGCCAACCAGGCGGGGGAAGACAACCGGAACGTGGCTCGGATGGCGGCGTTGCTGGCGGGTCTGCCGATCGAGGTCCCGGGTCAGACGGTCAATCGCTTGTGCGGGTCGGGCCTGCAGGCGGTCGCGACAGCGGCCCACGCGGTTCGGGCCGGCGAGGGTGACTTGTTCATCGCCGGGGGCGTCGAGAGCATGACGCGCGCACCCTACGTCACGCTCAAGTCAGGGAAACCCTGGGATCGGACGCCGCCGCCCACGGCGGATTCGACGGTCGGCTGGCGCTTCGTGAACCCGAGAATGAAGAGCGACTGGACCATCTCCCTGGGTGAAACCGCCGAGCGGGTGGGGGCGATGTACGGCATCGACCGCGCGGCGCAAGACGCCTTTGCGGTCGAGAGCCAGCGCCGGGCCCAGGCGGCAATCCGGGCGGGCGCCTTCACGGCGGAGATCGTGCCGGTCGAGGTGTCCCGCGGCCAGAAGACCGAGACGGTGACGCGTGACGAGCCACCAAGGTCGGATGTGACGCTCGAGGGACTGGCGCGGCTCACGCCCGCCTTCGTCAAAAGCGGCACGGTGACGGCGGCGAGCTCGAGCGGCATCAACGACGGCGCGGCGGCACTCACGGTGGCGAGCGCCGAGGCGGTGGCGGAGCTCGGCGCGACACCATTGGCCCGCATCGTGGCCACCGCTGTCGCCGGCGTCGACCCGGCCTGCATGGGGCTCGGCCCGGTGCCCGCCACACGTAAGGCGCTCGCGCGCGCCGGGCTCGCGGTGGAGCAGCTCGACCTGATCGAGCTCAACGAGGCCTTCGCCGCGCAGGCGCTCGGCTGCATTCAGGAGCTCCGCCTCGATCCCGCGCGGGTGAACATCTACGGCGGGGCCATCGCGCTGGGCCACCCGCTCGGCGCGAGCGGGGCGCGCATCCTCACCACGCTGGTCCACGCATTGCGCCGAACCGGCGGGCGCTACGGCCTCGCGACGATGTGCATCGGGGTGGGACAGGGGATTGCGATGGTCGTGGAGTCCATTTGAAGACGATAAGGCGATAGGGCGTTTGAGGACGATAGGGCGTTTGAGGACGATAGGGCGATAAGGCGATAGGGCGATAGGGGGTGCGAGCAGGCCGCCCTCACCCCGCGCAGCGAGGGACCTGCTCCACACGTTTCCGGACATGCGTGGAGAAGATCCCTCGCTTCGCTCGGGATGAGGAACACCGCTTGTTCCCCCTATCGCCTTATCGCCTTATCGTCCTCCTCGCACCGTCTATCGTCTTCTCTCAAACTCCACCCTCGCCCGCCGCATCATCTCCAGGGCGGCGTCCCGCTCCGCCTCCGTGTTCCAATCCTTGCTCGCCGCGGCGAAGTTTGCGAGTCGGTCGATCCATCGAAGGAAGTACTCGGCGTCCTCCGTCGAGCGGATCGGCGCACCGTCGCTGATCACATACACCGGACTGGTGGTGGCGTACGGGTACAGATCCAGCACCGGATACACCGCCCGGTCCGTGCGCGCGCGCAGGAGAAACCAGGCGCTGCCCTCGAGCGGCAGGCGCAGCGTGGTATCGGCTCGAGTGTGATCGCCGGCCGTCGGGATCTCGGCCACCACCCGTCCGTTCGACACCAGCTCCAGATGGCCCACCGGCACGTTCGACCACAGCCGGACCCGCGCCTCCACCTCGCGCGCGCCCGCCGGCAGCCGGAGCTCCTGGCCCATTCCTCGTCCGCCGACGCTCAGGTCCAGCAGCGGGCCATTGGTGGCGAAGCTCCGACCGGCCAGCAGCGAGTCCAGCAGGACCCGCTGTCCGACCGCGCCTCCGGTATGCACGTAGACGCGATTCATCCCGACCGGCCCGCGGAGCGACGCGAAGTTCGCCATGGCATCGGTACCCGCGCCGGTCGGCAGCCGGAAGCCGCAGTTGAGCGCACGATACCAGACGCGCGCCGTCGCCATCGGATCGTCCACGAAGCCCATGGCCTCGTAGTAGTCCACCTTGCCGAGCGCGAGGTCCACCGGGAATTCCGCGGTGAGCGGGCGGGTCGTGTCCGACGGATCGGGATCACTGTCGAAGGGGTGGACGTAGCCCACCACTCCGCCCTGTCGTCGCGCGAGGTCGGCTACCTCGGCGTTGGTGGGCGCCAGGCTCGCGGCTGCCGTCCCCTGGTACCCAGCGTATCCGGGCAGCAGCACGTGATCCCGCAGTCCGAGCAGGCCCACGTGGCCCCACACGCTGGTGTGGTACTCCTGGTCGTGCATGATCACCGTGGCCACGGATGAGGCCGGGTCTCGTCCGACCCGGTACTCGACGTCGGGGATCCGCCCCTCCTTGTTCACGATCAGGTTCTCGACCAGGTCGAGGTCCTCGGCGCGTGCTTGATAGGCCAGATACTTCGGCGTGTTCCGGTAGGCGCCGCCGTAGTTCATGTGGACGTGGAGGTCGGCGCTACGCCAGCCTCGGCGGGCCAGGCCGGCAAGCGGTCGAAGCGTGACGCTCAGCACGACCGACCGGCCGGCGCCGACGTCCACCGTTCGCCGCTCCACCCGGTAATCCGGGCCGCGGGTCACCTCCACCTCGTAACGCCCCGCAGGCAAGGTGAGCACGGAGCCGCCGGGTGTGTGGAAATAGCCGTACTCGAACCGGCGCTCGCGCCGGTCGAAGCCGTCGTCCGCGTGGCGCCAGGCGTCGTCCGGGGCGAAGCTCCGCCCGTCGGAGCCGGTCACCGACACCCGCGCGGGCGACGACACCGCGAGGCGCAGGCGGCCGGTGGGATGCAGGTAAGCCCGGCGCTCGACCCGCACCGCGGTCTGGCGACCGCCCGGCAGGTCCACGATGCGGAGCGAGGTATTGCCGGTCTGATTGGAGATGAATGCAATGCGCCGGCCGTCGGGTGACCAGCGCGGCGCTGTCGCGTCCCAGTCGCCATAGGTGAGCTGCAGCGGGTTGGCGCCGTCGCCGGTCATGAGCCAGAGCTGATTCCATTGGCGGCCGAGGTAGGAGCTGTAGACCACGCGCCTGCCGTCGCGGCTCCAGTCGGGGCGGCCCTTCCAGGTGGTCTCCTCGTCGCGAATTTCCCGGGCCGCGCCGCCGGCGCGGGCGGGCAGCCGCCAGAAGCTGCCCGCGCCCCAGATGTGGCCCCGGTTGGAGATCGCGATGAGCTCGCTCCCGTCCGGCGACCAGGCAGGCGAGATCCAATGGTCGACGGTGTTGTAGTAGTACCGCGGCAGGCCGCTTTCCTTGTCCTCCGTGATTCGCTCGACCTGCGTGGCGCGGCCATCGGCGCTCACGTCAGCCGTGAAGAGGTGCCACCGGCCCTGGTACAGGCTCGACGTGAACGCGATCCGCCGGCCGTCCGGCGACCAGCGTGGCTCCAGGTTCACCGCGCCGTTGGCGACGAGCGCGATGGACGTGTCGGCGTCGAGGTCCAGCAGCCGGAGCTCGATGGCATCGTCGCGGTAGGAGGCGTACACGATGTGCCTCCCGTCGGGCGACCAGTCCGGCTGGTAATCGTACCCGGGGCCGTCGGTGACCTGGCGCGCCTCGGTGCTCCCCACCCGCTGCCGCCAGAGCGAGCCCTGCATCGAGTACACCAGCTCGGTTCCGTCCGGCGACCACGCGACGGCGCTGGGGCCGCTGGTCGCCTGCGGGATGAACATCTCGCGGTAGTAGTACGGGTGGCGGACCTTGACCTGCTGGAGGACCGGGGCGCGCTGCGCGTGGACGGCGGGGGCGGGCGCGGCGGCGCCGGCGAGGGCGAGCAGCGCCAGCCTCATGCGGAGCGCCACTCCCACCCTCACCTCCGCCTCCCCCGCCAGTAGATCACCCCACCCAGCGCCACACAGAACAGCGCCCCGCCGACCACCTTGAGCAGGAACATCGCGGCGTGCTCCGGCTCGGGCGGAATCATCGCCACATACATCGCGAACAGCGTGAACACGAAGCCCGAGAGCCCGATCAGCAGCGCGGCCGGCCGACCGGCCAGCAGCGACGCCCCGGCTGGGACCGGGGCCCTGAGGCGGACAATCAGGAAGGTGGCATACAGATAGAGATAGGGGATGAAATACACCAGCAGCATCGTGTCGAGAATCACCAGGTAGGCTCGCTCGACCGTGGTGCCCTTCCCGAGCACCGAAATGAACAGGAACAGCGTCGCGAGCACCGCCTGGGTGAGGATGGCGACGTACGGGGTCTCCCACCGCGGATGAACCCGCCCGAACGCGGGCGGAAAGTAGCGGTCGAGCCCGATCACGAACGCCACCCGCGCCGGCCCCGTGAGCCAGGCCCCGACGCCGCCCACATTGCCCAGCACGTAGAGGGCCGCCATCGCCGCCGGAATCCAGGCGGCGCCGAAGCCGATGTCCTGCGCCCCGGTGTGCAGCGCCTGCAGGAAGCCGGAGACGATGTTCACCTGCTCCGTCGGGACCAGCCACAGCACTGCCACGGTGCCCGCGATGTAGATGAAGGCGATGAGCGGCCCGGACACGAGAATGGAGCGCGGCAGCGTGCGGGTCGGGTCCTTGACCTCGCCGCCCATCACGGCGCAGAGCTCCAGCCCGGCGAAGGCGAAGGCGATCGAGGCCCAGAGATTGAGCTTCTTGGGATCGGCCAGGTTGGGCGTCAGGGCGGCCGCGTCCATCGGGGTCGCCGATGGGCGGGTGAGCATGGCATACAGCGCGAGCGCCACGAGCACCACGCCGGGCACGTAGGTGCCGATCGCCCCGACGTTCTGGAGCCATCGCCCGGTCCGCACACCGACGATGTTGAGCCAGACCGCGAACCACAGCGCGATCAGCGTGGCCGGCAGCACATAGAGCCAGCTGCTCTCGAGCTCGGTGCCCCCTCGCCCGATGACGTAGGTGCCGACCACCGCCGTCGACATGAGGAGGTTGGGGTAGTACAGGATGTTGTTGCCCCAATAGCACCACCCGCACATGAAGCCGTGGCCTTCCCCGAAGACCCGCTTGGTCCAGGCGTAGATGCCGCCTTCGTCGGGGTAGCGGGCGGCGAGGTCGCTCACGGCGAGCCCCTGGGGCAGGAAGAAGAACAGCGCCGCGAGGACCCAGAGCGTGATCGAGCTGGGCCCCGCGGCCGCCGCGGTCGCGAACCACCTGAGGCTCACCACGGCCACCACGTTGAACAGCACCATGTCGCGCAGGCCGAGCGCGCGCGGCAGGGTGGGATGGTCGGTGGCGGGTGCGGCGGTGGCGGTCATGGCGGGTCAGCCCTTGAGGTAAAGACGATCGGGATCGAGCACGTGGCGCAGCAGGTGCAGCTCGCCCTCCGTCGGCGGGGCAACCTCACCCAGCGTGGGCCGCTGCCGGAGCGGCCAGCCCACGCCGTCCTGGACCTCTTCCGCGGTGACGCCGGGATACAGCGCCGCCAGCACAAGCTCGCCCGAGGCCGGATCGGGCTCGAGGATGGCCTTGTCGGTGACGACCTTGACCGGACCGGCGCCGGGCATCCCCAGCTCGTGCCGGTCGTGTCCGTGCACGCGATGGCCCGGGCTGGTGACGAAGTCGACGGTCTCGGGAAAGGCTCGGCGGCTGAGCCGGCTGATCACGACCGTGCGCTGCGCGTGAATCGCGATCTCCGCCGCGCCGCCGCTGCCCGGGAGCCGGACGTCGGGACGGCGGTAGGTGCCGACGACGGTGGTGTTGATGTTGCCGTAGCGGTCGATCTGCGCTCCGCCGAGAAAGCCGACCTGGATGCGCCCGTTCTGGAGCAGGCACTGGAACACGTCGGCCATGCCGCAGACCATGAGCGAGCCGGTGACGAGCGAGGGGTCGCCGATGCTCACGGGGAGCCGCTCCGGGACCGCTCCGATGGCGCCCGACTCGTAGATCAGGACGAGGTTGGGGGCGTGGGTGGCCCGGGCGAGGTTGCAGGCGAGGTTCGGAAGGCCGATGCCGACGAAGACGATCTCGCCGTCCCGCAGCTCGCGCGCGGCGACCGCGGCCATCAGCTCGGCGGGGGTGTAGGTCATCGTTCGAGCGCCGCGGAGTCACCCTGACCCCGAGCGTAGCGAGGGGGAAGGGGCCATGCGTCGGGGCATGCCCCCTTCGCTACGCTCAGGGTGACTCCCTCAGAACCCATAGTTCACCCCAGCGCACACCCGCTGATCCGCGCGCAGCCGCTCGAGCCCGCCGATCCGCGCGACGTACGCCGCCCGATCCGCGACCCCGTACACGAACTCGTCCAGGTACCGCTCGAGCGCCGCCGGATCACGCGAGATCTTCTCCCACGCGACGTAGAACTCGTTGTCGCGATCGTAGTACCCCTGCGCATACGACGGATGCGCCCCCCAGGGCTCCACCACGACCGCGTCCACCGCCAGCCCCGGAATCAAAGTACGATTGGGGTCGGCCCGGATCACCTGCTCGTCGACCAGCTCCTCCACCACGACGACGACGCGCCGGGAGGCGAAGGCGGCCTCCTTCTGCACGCCCAGGAGCCCCCAGATCTGGGTGTTCCCCTGCGCGTCGGCCCGCTGGGCGTGGACGATGGTCACGTCGGGATTGAGCGCCGGCACCGTGGCGAGTCGCTCGCCGGTGTAGGGACACTCGACCTGCGCGATCCGGGGGTTAGCCGCCGCGAGGTCGGTGCCCATGTAGTTCCGCATCGGCCAGAACGGGAGCCGGGCCGCGCCGGCGCTGAGCCGTGCCACCATCCCGAAGTGCGAGTACTCCTCCAGCTCCAGCGGGGCGGCGCCGCCGTCCCTCGCCTCCACCGCGCGGCGGAACGCGTGCAGCGACCCGGCGCCCGGATTACCCGCCCAGGAGAACACCAGCTTCCGGGCGCAGCCGGCGGCGATCATCTGGTCGTAGATCAGATCGGGCGTGAGCCGGCACAGCGTCAGGTCCCGCCGCCGCTGCCGGATGATCTCGTGCCCGGCCGCGAAGCAGATCAGGTGGGTAAAGCCCTCGATCACCACCGTGTCGCCGTCGCGCACGTGGGTCGCGACGGCCTCGCGCATGGTGGTGACCTTGGATGCAGGGGAAGTGGAGCTCAAGCGATCTCGCTCAGCCGGGCGTCGATCATCCCGAGCGCGGTATCGATGTCGTTCGCCCCAACCACCAGGGGCGGGGCGAGCCGGAGCGTGCTCTTGCCCGCGCCGAGCAGGAGCAGGCCCCGCTGAAAGGCGCCCTGCACCAGCTGCTGGACGATCTCGGGCGCGGGCTCGCGGGTGGCGCGGTCCTTCACGAACTCGATGCCTACCATGAGGCCGACCCCGCGCACATCGCCGATGCAGCGGTGCTTCTCCGCCAGGCGGCGCATGCCGGCCTGGAGCCGCTCGCCCATCGTGACCGCGTTGGCCATGAGGCCGCCCTCGACCAGGTCCAGCGTCGCCAGCGCGGCGGCGCAGCACACCGGGTTGCCGCCGAAGGTGGAGCCGTGCGAGCCGCTCTCCCAGGTGTTGATCGACTCCTTGGCGATGATGGCACCGATCGGCATGCCCGATCCCAGGCCCTTGGCGGTGAGCAGGATGTCGGGCTCGACGCCCTCGTGGTCGCAGGCCCACATCTTCCCGGTGCGGCCGACGCCGGACTGCACCTCATCGGCCACCAGCAGGATGCCGTACCGGTCGCAGATGGCGCGGAGATCGCTGAGCCAGCCGGCCGGCGGCACGATGTAGCCGCCCTCGCCCTGGATCGGCTCGACGAACACGGCGGCGACATCGTGCGGGTCGAGATGGCGGGCAAACAGGTCCCGCTCGAGCGCTTCATTCAGGCAGCCGCGGGTGCAGGCCGGCTTGTCGGCACACCACTGGCAGCGATAGCGGTAGGCGAAGGGGATGTGGTGCACGTCAGGCAACAGCGGCCCAAAGCCGGCATGCTGCCGCGCCTTGCTGCTGGTGAGGCTCACGGCCCCGGTGGAGCGGCCGTGGAACGCGCCGCGGAACGCGATGATCGCGGTGCGCCGGGTCGCGTACCGCGCCAGCTTGATGGCGCCTTCGGTGGCCTCGGTGCCCGAGTTGGTCAGGAACACCCGCTTCTTACTTGGACCGGGGGCGATTCGCGCCAGGCGCTCGCACAGCGCGGCCATGCCTTCGTAGTAGAAATCCGAGCCGCAGATATGGAGGAAGCGGTCCGCCGCGTCCTTCACCGCGGCTACCACCTTGGGATGCCCGTACCCCGTGGAGCACACCGCGATGCCGGCCATGAAGTCGAGATAGCGGTTGCCGTCCACGTCCTCCACCATCACGCCCTGCCCGCGCGCGACGACCAGCGGGTACTCCTTGATGTAGCAGGAGGCGGTCCAGGCCTCGTCGCGCTCGACGATGGCGCGGGCCTTGGGACCGGGCGGGGGGACCACAATCTTGGGATAATCAGGCACCGAGAGCTCCAATGGTATTGGTCAACCGATGGACGAGCCCGAGTCACCCTGAGCGGAGCGAAGGGGCCATGCGCTCGGGGAATGCCACCATCGCGCTTTGGCACGGAGCCACCTTGAAGAACCAGACATGCGCGGAAGCATGGCCCCTTCGCTTCGCTCAGGGTGACTCATGGCCGCTTACGGCTCTCCCGCCGCAGCTTCAATAACGGTCCTGCTCTGCTCCCGCGCGAACTGCGCGACATAAAACGGCCCGCACCCGCCCTTCCCCGTCGACCCCGACCCCTTCCAGCCGCAGAACGGCTGCGCGCCGGGCCAGGCGCCGGTGGTGGCGCCGGTGCGCTTGTTGGCGTAGCACACGCCGGCCTCGATCTCGTCGAAGAAGCGCGCGACCTCCGCAGGGTCCTGCGAGAAGATGCCGGCCGTGAGGCCGTACTCCACCCCGTTGGCGTGCGTCAGCGCGTCGTCCAGGCTGGCCACCTCGCCGATGGCGAGAAATGGAACGAACAGCTCCTCGCGGAACAGCGAGCTCTCGAGCGGCAGCAGGGCGATGGTGGGCGCGACGAAGTGGCCGCGGTCGAAGATGCCGCCCGCGAGGCGCGCCCCGCCGTGGACCACCACGCCCTCCTCCCGCGCCTGCGCCACGGCGCGCTCGTACCGCGCAACCGAGCGCTCGTTGATGACGGGACCGAAGAACACGTCGCGCTCGGACGGGTCGCCCATGCGCATGGCGCGGGTGCGCTCGAGCAGGCGCTCGAGAAACGGGGCGGCGACGGTATGGTGCACGTAGACCCGGCTGGTGGCGCTGCACTTCTGGTTCTGCAGGCTGAACGCCGAGCGCATGACGCCTTCGGCCGCAGCATCGAGATCGGCCGAGGGCATGACGATGGCGGCGTTCTTGCCGCCCAGCTCCAGCAGGCACGGCTTGATGAATCCTGCGCCCCCGCCCAACCCGGCGTGGATCCGGAGTCCCACCGCCTTGGAGCCGGTGAACACCACGCCATCCACCCCCGGGTGCTGCCACAGCGGATCGCCGATCACATCGCGATCGCCCACCAGCAGGTTGAACACGCCCGCCGGCAGCCCCGCGTCGCGATAGACCTGGTACAGCCGGAGCCCGGTGAGCGGCGTGTCCTCCGCCGGCTTGTAGACCACGGCGTTCCCCGCGGCGAGCGCCGCCGAGGACATCCCGGCGGAGAGCGCCAGCGGAAAGTTGAACGGCGCGATGCAGGCGAACACGCCGTACGGACGCAGCACGTCGGTGTTCCGCTCGACGGGCGTGATCCGTCCCATCGGGCGCACGAAGCCGTCGGCCTCCTCGACCTGCCCACAGTAGTAATCGATGAGGTCGGCCGATTCCTCGGCGTCGCCCATCGCCTCGAGGCGGCTCTTCCCGACCTCGAGCGACATGAGCGCGGCCAGGTCGTACTTGCGATCGCGGATGAGCGCGGCCGCGCGCCGGAGCACGGCCAGCCGGTCCTGCCACGGACTTTTCCCCCAGTCGCGCTGCGCCGCCCGCGCCGCCACGACGGCCCGGTCCACGTCCTCGACCGTCGCCCGCGCAAACCGGCCCAGCACCAGGCTGGTGTCGATCGGCGAGCGGTCCTCGAGCGGCGCGCCGCCGTGGTCCACCGCCTGGTCGCCGATGTAGAACGGGTAGCGGGCACCCGCTGCCGCCTTGAGCGCCTCCAGGGCGACATCGAACCGATGGTGGAACTCGTTCAGGTCGCCCGAGGCGGAGGTGTAGGTGATCTTGGCGGGCGCGCTCATGCCACTGCTCCGATCCGCTCGACGGTGGCCCGGAGGGCCTCGCCGAACCGCTGCACGATGAGGTCGATCTCCTCGTGGCTCACCACGAAGGGCGGCGCCAGCATGGCCAGGTCGCCGTTGGTGCCGTCCGCCTGGCCCACGTTGGGCCAGACCACGAGCCCCGCCTCGAGCGCCGCCTCGGCGAACGTCTCGGCGAAGCGCGCCGAGCGGGGGAACGGGGCGCGGGTGGCGGTATCGGACACGAACTCGATGCCGGCGAGCAGGCCGCGCCCACGGACGTCGCCCACGCAGGGCAGCTCGCGGAGCGCCTGGAGCCCCGCATGGAACGCCGGCGCCACCGCCGCGCAGCGCTCGATCAGGGCATGCTCGCGAAGATACCGAAGCGTAGCTACGCCCGCGGCGCAGAGCACCGCGTGGTGCGAGAACGTCTGCGCGTGCAGCAGCGACCCCGACCCGCGGGCGAGCACGTCCGCCAGCCGCCGCGGCGCCACCACCGCCGACAGCGGCACGTAGCCGCCGGCGATTCCCTTCCCCAGCGTCATGATGTCCGGCACGATGCCGTACGGCTCGAGCGCCGACCAGGTGCCGGTCCGCCCCGCTCCGGTCAGCACCTCGTCGGCCACCAGCAGGACGCGATACCGGTCGCAGGCTGCCCTGACCCGCCGCCAATACTCGGGGGCCGGCACCGACGCGCCGGTGGACGACCCGCCCACCGGCTCGGCGATTACCGCCGCGACCGTCTCGGGGCCCTCGCGTGCGATGGCCGCCTCGACCGCCTCGCCGCTGCAGCTCGGACAAAGTGGCGGCGCGCCCCGGCACTCGCAGCGGTAGGCGTACGGCGCCGGCACCCGCACCACGTCCACCAGCCAGTCGCGGAAGTAGGTCTTGTAGTGCTCGCGTGCGGAGGCGGAGAGGGCCAGCAGCGTATTGCCATGATAGCCCGGAGAGAGCGACAGAATTTTCTTCCGGCCAGAATTGCCGGACTCGACCCAGAATTGCCGGGCCAGCTTCAACGCCGCCTCGACCGCCTCGGACCCGCTGGTCAGCGGGTAGACCAGCTCCAGATCCCCCGGCGACCGCCGGGCGATCTCCGCGGCGAGCTCCTCCACCGGCTCATTGGTGAACGCCGTCCCATTGAGGTACGCCACCCGCTCGGCCTGGCGGGCCAGCGCCGCGGCGATCTCGCGTACCCCGTGCCCCACGTTGGCCACGAAGGCCCCGCCGGCCGCGTCGAGGTAACTCCGCCCCTCCACGTCGTATAGCCAGCATCCTGCCCCCCGGACGATGCGCGGATATCGCCGGGTCAGCTTCCGGTAGAACACGTGGGAATGGTCGAGGTCGTCGCCGAGCATGGGAATAAGGAGGTGGGCGGCCCGCCGGGAGGGCTACCGGCCGCGGGCGGAATGTGGCCGCGTCCCGGGACGGGCGCCAGGGGCGGGGCTGGCGCGCCACGGGAACCAGACGCGTCTGGCCCGCATTCTGCAGGATATTGCGGCGGCGCCTCCCCTCCAGGCACTCGCCCCAGGCGCTCACGGCAACCCTTTTCGCTGGTGGCCGACCATGCAATCACACCTGATCGTCGACGCGTTACGCGACCAGTTGATCCAGATCATGGACTGGTATCATCATGGCATCCGCCGCTTCCATTGGGGCGCCGTCATTCACCGACGCAATGAGCGTGGCAAGCTGCGGTTCGGCGTCATTACTCCCCAGGGTGAGAGCCTGCTCCTGAGCGAGCCCCTCCTGGAGGAGCTGTCCGGGAGCCCCTGCTGGCTGGATGGCGCGGTCCGCGTCCGCCTCGAGACCCGACGCATCAGCGATCAGCATCCCTGGATGGACGCGCTGGCCCGGCCGAATCGCCCGCCGCTGGTGGAGGCGCTGGCGGTGTACTTCGATCCCGACACCTCCCCGGAAGAGAAGATGGCCTTCCAGGCGAT